>NZ_JBEZEK010000011.1:0-52269 GCF_040648835.1 Micromonospora sp. NPDC049081
CCAGCCGGATCGCCTCGATCGACACCGCCGACGGCCCGGTCGACGAGGCGTTCCCCCCGATGTCGGTCACCGTCCGCCTCGACGACGAGATCGACATCTCGCGCGGGGACATGATCTGCCGGCCGAACAACGCCCCGACCGTCTCGCAGGACATCGAGGCGATGGTCTGCTGGATGGACGAGACCCGCCCGCTCCAGGTCGGCGGGAAGTACACGATCAAGCACACCACCCGGACGGCGCGGACGATCGTGCGTGGCCTGTACTACCGCCTCGACGTCAACACCCTGCACCGCGACGAGACCGCCAGTGAGCTGCGACTCAACGAGATCGGCCGGGTCCGGTTGCGCACCACCGTCCCGCTGCTGGCCGACGAGTACCGCCGCAACCGCACCACCGGCGGCTTCATCATCATCGACGAGGCCACCAACCGCACCGTAGCCTCCGGCATGATCGTCGACACCGCCTGACCCACCCCCAGCGCCCCGCCCCGTCCCACCTCACCGGCTCTCGGTGATCAAGAGCTTTGCGTCAGTTTCCGCCCAGCAGACGACGCAAACCTCTTGATCACCGAGCCCCACCGCGCCCCACCGCGCCTTTCCGCGCCTTTCCGCGCCCTGCCCCGCCCTCATGTCCGGCTGCCCGTCTCGCCCCGGTGATCAAGAGCTTTGCGTCAGATTTTGCTGGTGGGTTGACGTAAACCTCTTGATCAACGGGGCGAAGGCAGGCGCGGGCGGGGGCGGAGGAGGGCGGGGCGAGGGCGGGGGTGGGGGTGGGGTTAGGGGAGGGGGGTGGTGCCGGGGGCGGGGTGGGCGGTGAGGGTGGTGGGGGTGGAGAAGCCGCGTTCGGCGTAGGCGGTACGGACGGCCGCCGCCACCGGTTCCGCAGCCGCCGCTTCGACCAGGGCGAGGACGCAGCCGCCGAAGCCGCCGCCGGTCATCCGGGCACCCAGCGCGCCGGCCGCGAGTGCCGCCTCGACGGCGGTGTCGACCTCGGGGACGGTGATCTCGAAGTCGTCCCGCATGGAGGCGTGCGAGGCGGTCAGCAGCGGCCCGATCTCGGGCACCCGGCCGGCGCGCAGCAGGGCGACGGTGTCGAGCACCCGCTGGTTCTCGGTGACCACGTGCCGGACCCGGCGTCGGGTCTCGTCGTCGGGCAGCCGGGCCAGGGCGTCGTCGAGGCCGGCGGCCGGCACGTCGCGCAGCGCGGGCACCCCGAGCAGGGCGGCGGCCCGTTCGCAGGCGGCGCGGCGGGAGGCGTACTCGCCGTCGGCGTGCCGGTGCGGGGCGCGGCTGTCTATCACCAGGATGGCCAGGTCGGCGGCGTCCAGGTCGAACGGGATGTGTTCGACTGACTCGTCCCGGCAGTCGAGGAAGAGGGCGTGGCCGGCGCGGCAGCGGAGCACCGCCGACTGGTCCATGATGCCGGTCGGCGCACCGACGTAGCCGTTCTCGGCGCGCTGGGCCAGCCGGGGGCGGTGCTCGTCGGGCAGGTCCAACCCGCCCAGGTCGACCAGGGCGGTGAGTACCGCCGCTTCCAGGGCCGCCGAGGAGGAGAGCCCGGAGCCGAGCGGTACGTCCGAGGCGATGGCCAGCCGGGCACCGGGGACGGCGTACCCGGCTTCGCGCAGGGCCCAGACCACGCCGGCGACGTACCCACCCCAGCCGGTGACCCGTCCCGGGGTGTCGGCCTCGGTGGCGCCGAAGTCGACCGGCCGGTCGGCGATCTCCGACCGGACCGTCCAGCGTTCGCCGGGCTGCGGGCCGGCGGCGACCACGGTACGCAGCGGAAGGGCGAAGGGCAGCACGAATCCGTCGTTGTAGTCGGTGTGCTCGCCGATCAGGTTGACCCGTCCGGGTGCCGCCCAGCGTCCGGCGGGCGTCGCGTCGTACCCGGAGGAGAAGCCGGCGGTGGCGCGGTCGGCGACGTCGGGTCGGCCCGTCACGACTGCTCCAGCACGTGCGAGCGGTAGAACGCCCAGGCGTCGCCCACCATGTCGGTCAGGGTCGGTTTCTCGGGCACCCAGCCCAACTCCTGGCGGGCCAGTGCCGAGGAGGCGACGAGTTCGGCCGGGTCGCCCTCGCGGCGGGGAGCGGTCTCGACGGGCACCGGATGGCCGGTGACCTCACGGACCACGTCGACTACCTGCCGGTTGGTGAAGCCGTTGCCGTTGCCGAGGTTGTAGATGCGGTGCCGGCCGGGCACGGCGGCGGTGAGCGCCAGCAGGTGGGCGCGGGCCAGGTCCTCGACGTGGATGTAGTCGCGCACGCAGGTGCCGTCGACGGTGGGGTAGTCGTCGCCGAAGAGTTGGAGTTTCTCCCGGCGGCCGGCGGCGACGTCGAGGGCGATGGGGATGAGGTGGGTCTCCGGGTCGTGCCGTTCGCCGATGGCGAGGCCGTCGCGCAGGTAGGCGCCGGCGACGTTGAAGTAGCGCAGCGACACGGCGGCGAGGTCGTGTGCGGTCGCCTCGGAGGTGAGCACCAGGTCGACGGCGAGTTTGGTGGCTCCGTAGGTGTTGGTGGGGGCCTTGACGGCGGTCTCCGGGATGGGCAGTTCGACCGGGTTGCCGTAGACGGCGGCGGTGGAGGAGAAGACCAGGCGCGGCACCCGGGCGGCCCGGACGGCGTCGACCAACGCGATGGAGCTGACCGTGTTGGCGTGCCAGTACCGCTCGGGGTGGACCATCGACTCGCCGGCGGCGATCAGCGCGGCGAAGTGCAGCACCCCGTCGTAGCCGGCGTCGGGGGTGAGGACCCGGGCGGCCTCGTGCACGGGCAGGTCGACGTGGGTGGCGTCGGGGGCCAGTGCGGCCCGGTGGCCGGTGCGCAGGTCGTCCAGGACGGTCACCTGGTGGCCGGCGTCGAGCAGCATCCGGGTCACCACGCTGCCGATGAACCCGGCGCCGCCGGTGACGAGCAGTTTCACGTCGGTCCTCCTGCCTGGCCGCGCCCGCTGCGGCCGTTCGTGATCACCCTACGGGCGGGTGCTGTCGTCGCGCTGTGCGTCGCGGGGTCGGCGCTATTCCATCACGAACCTTCATAGTTGAACAGATCCGCACATCGTCCACCGTTCGTGGTTGGCGGCCCTACCATCACTTCCATGCGGGAAGCGGGCGGTCCCGGGCCCCGCAGACGCGCGCCGGGGCGGACCAGACGCGCACCCGGGCCGGTGGCCCGCGGTGTCGCCCGGCTGGTCGTCCGGGCCGCCGACGGCGCCACCCGGCTCGTCACCGACCTGCTCGGCGCCAGCCCCGCCGCCGGTCGGGAACGGATCAGTGAGCACGAACTGCGTGACCTGGTCGCCGCGAACACCGTGCTCGACCCCGACGAACGGCGGATCATCGACGAGGTGCTGGTCGCCGGGGCCAGCCTGGTCCGCGAGGTGATGATGCCCCGCACCGAGGTGGTCTTCCTCGCCGCCGGGCTGACCCTCGCCGAGGCCGAACGTCTGGTCCGGGCCGAGCCGCACACCCGCTACCCGGTGGTCGACGGCACCCACGACGACGTGGTCGGCTTCGTCCACCTTCGCGACGTGCTGCTGCGCCCCGACCTGGACCGGGCGACCACGGTGGGCCGGGTGAGCCGGGAGGTGAAGCGGTTGCCCGGCAGCAAGCGGGTGCTCGCCGCGCTGACCGAGATGCGCCGGGAGGGCCACCACCTCGCCGTGGTGGTCGACGAGTACGGCGGCACCGCCGGCATCGTCACCTGCGAGGACCTGATCGAGGAGTTGGTCGGGGAGATCCACGACGAGCACGCAGGCCCACCCGAACCGGTGTCGGCCGGTCTGCCGGCGGTGGTGGACGGCCGGCTCAACCTGGCCGACTTCGCCGAACGGACCGGGGTGCCGCTGCCCACCGGCCCCTACGAGACGGTCGGTGGGTACGTGATGGCGGCGCTCGGCCGGCTCCCGGTGGCCGGGGACGAGGTCCCGGTCACCGCGTCGGACGATCCGTCGGCGACGGACCCGGCCGACGGGTGGCTGCTGCGGGTGCTCACCCTCGACGGGCGTCGGGTGTCCCGGGTCGCGGTCTCCGCCGCCCGCCTGCCCGAGCCGCGCCGGGAGGCCGCCGCTGCCGCGGCACCGGCCGACGTCGCGCGGGCGTCGGTACGGGAGGTCACCGCCGCGGCGGAACCGGCGGCGAGTCGACCCGCCGGCCCGTCATGACGTACGCCGGAGGTTGCTGACAGAATTGCCGGCATGTCCGACGTTCCCGCCCGCCCCCGCGTCTTCTCCGGCATCCAGCCGACGGCCGACTCGTTCCACCTCGGCAACTACCTGGGCGCGGTGCGGCACTGGGTGGCGTTGCAGGACACCCACGAGGCGTTCTACTGCGTGGTCGACCTGCACGCGATCACCGCCGGGCACGATCCGGCGGTGCTGCGCCAGCGCACCCGGGTGGCCGCCGCGCAGCTCTTCGCGGTCGGTATCGATCCGGAGCGCAGCGCCCTGTTCGTCCAGTCGCAGGTGCCCGAGCACGCGCAGTTGGCCTGGGTGCTGGGCTGCATCACCGGTTTCGGTGAGGCGAGCCGGATGACCCAGTTCAAGGACAAGTCGCAGAAGCAGGGCAGCGACCGGTCCAGCGTCGGCCTGTTCACGTACCCGATCCTCCAGGCCGCCGACATCCTGCTCTACCAGGCCGACGCGGTGCCGGTCGGCGAGGACCAGCGGCAGCACCTGGAGCTGTCCCGGGATCTGGCCCAGCGGTTCAACTCGCTGTTCGGGCCGACCTTCACGGTGCCCGCCCCGCACATCGTCAAGGACACTGCCAAGATCACCGATCTGCAGGAGCCGACGGCGAAGATGTCGAAGTCGTCGTCCTCACCGACCGGCATCATCGACCTGTTGGAGGATCCGGCCCGCTCGGCCAAGAAGATCCGCTCGGCGGTGACCGACACCGGCCGGGAGATCGTCTTCGACACCGAGACCAAGCCCGGGGTGTCCAACCTGCTCACCATCCACTCCGCGCTCTCCGGCCGGAGCATCGACGACCTGGTGGCCGCGTACGCGGGCCGGGGGTACGGCGATCTCAAGAAGGAGCTGGGCGAGGTGGTCCGCGAGTTCGTCACCCCGATCCAGGAACGCACCCGGGGGTACCTCGACGATCCCGCCCAGCTCGACAAGCTGCTCGCCGCCGGTGCGGAGAAGGCCCGCGAGGTCACCGTGCCGACGCTGCGCACAGCGTACGAGCGGGTCGGGTTCCTGGCGCCGGTCCGCTTCGAGTAGTCATGGGCGGGGCGGCGGTACGGGTCGAGACGATGGCCGGAGGGGTGGCGCGGAGCGTGGATCGCAGGGACGAGGTTCCGGTGGCCGGCGACACCATCCAGATCGGGATCGCGGTGGACATCCCGGAGCCGTGGGGTGAGCTGCTCACCCGACGGCGGGTGCAGACGGGTGACCCGCAGGTCGTCCCGGCGCACGTGACACTGCTCGGTCCGACCGAGATCCCGGTGGCCGCGTTGGGGGCGGTCGAGGCGCATCTGGCCGAGGTGGCCGCCACCCATCTGCCGTTCACCCTGCATCTGCGGGGCACCGGCACGTTCCGGCCGGTGACCCAGGTGGTCTTCGTCGCGGTGGCGGCCGGGATCAGCGAGTGCGAGTTGCTCGCCGCCGCCATCAACGCCGCGCCCCAGCTGCACCGGGAGCTGCGCTTCCCGTACCACCCGCACGTCACCGTGGCGCAGGACGTCGCCCCCGAGGCGCTGGACCGGGCCTACGAGGACCTGGCGGACTTCTCGGCGATGTTCGAGGTGGAGGCGTTCACCCTGTTCTCGCACAGCGGTCAGACCCGGTGGCAGCCGCGCCGGGACTTCCGGCTCGGCGGCTGACCCGCCCGCCGGTGTCCGGTCGCAGCGCCAGCACGGGCGGCACCCCCGTCCACCGGTGGCCGGCACCCCTTCCGCCGGCAGCCGGTTGGCGGGCCCGGTGACGACAGATCGGCGAGGATGACGTGGTGGATGCGTGGGGCCGGTGGACGGCCGGCATGGACCGCCGGTTCGCCGTGGCCCGGGGCCGGTGGCCGCGGCTCGACCATGTCTGGCGGGCGGTGGACCTCTACGGGGAGGTGCTGGGCGGACGGTTGGCCGCCGCCATCGCCTACTACGGCTTCTTCGCGGTCTTCGCCCTCGCCCTGGTGGCGTACTCGGTCTTCGGGGCGATCCTGGAGGACAACGACGAGGTCTCCGACGCGGTGGCGGCGTTCCTGCGGGACAACCTGCCCTTCCTCGACCCGCAGCAGATCGCCGAGAGTAGCAACGCGGTCGGGGTGGTGGGCCTGGTCATCCTGGTCTTCACCGGGATCGGCTGGGTGGAGGCGATCCGGTCGTCGCAGCGGCTGATGTACGGCTTCAACCAGCAGCCGGGCAACCTGTTGGTCCGCCCGCTGGTGGACCTGGGCGTGCTGCTGCTGGTCTTCGTCATGCTCGGCGTCTCGGTGGCGGCCGTGGACGCGTTGGAGTCGGTACTGCGGTTCCTGCTGCGGGCCACCGGCTCGGTGGGGCTGACCACCATCAGCGCGGTGCTCAGCGTGCTGGTCAACGCGGTGCTCGCGACGGCGCTGCTGGTGGTGGTGCCCCGGCTGCGGATGAGCCGGCGACGGCTGCGGCCGGTGGTGCTGCTGGTGGCGGTCGGGATCACCCTGCTCAACACGGTCGGCCGGTTCTACATCGTGCGGACCGAGCGGAACCCGGCGTACGCGGTGGTGGCCGGTGCGGTGGCCGTGCTGCTCTACCTCTACCTGCTCAACCAGCTGGTGCTCTTCGGTGCCGCGCTCGCCGCCACCAGCCGGCACGGCCGGGTCGTCGACCTCTCCGAGGGCGCGGTGATGCGGCAGGTCAACGTCGAGGCCGACGTCGAGACCGAGACCGATCCGGGTACGCCGGGAGGGGCGGGCTGATGCTGATCGAGATCGACCCGGGCTCGGCGGTGCCCCCGTACGAGCAGGTGCGGGCGCAGCTCGCCGCGATGATCGGCGACGGCCGGTTGGCGGTGGGCACCCGGCTGGCTCCGGTGCGGCAGTTCGCGGCCGAGCTGGGGCTGGCGGTGAACACGGTGGCCCGCGCCTACCGGGAGCTGGAGTCGGCCGGGCTGGTGCAGACCCGGGGCCGGCACGGCAGCTTCGTCGCCCCGGGCCGGGACGACGCGGTCGACCGGTTGCAGCGGGCGGCCACCCGGTACGCCGAGGAGGCGGCCCGGCTGGGGGTGTCGTCCGACCGGGCGCTGGCCCTGGTCCGCGCCGCCCTGGACAGCGCCTGACGACGGTTCCCGGTAGCGGGAGCCCGACAGTCGTCGAAAAAGATGAAAGGGGCAAATGCCGCGCTGAGTGCCGCCCGGACCGGCCATGATGAGCCGGTGGGCGCACTTGTGACGCTGGACCTGCCGGACGACTCGCCGATGCTCGGCCTGCCGTGGATCATCACGGTCGGCCCGCTCGGCGACCCGGCGGAGTGGGAGCCTGTTGTCTGCGGCCCGTACGAGCGCCCGCACGCGTTGGCCCTGGCCGAGGCGGTGGTGGCCGACGAGCAGTTGCTGGCGGTGGTCGAGCCGCTGTTGCCGGCGCTGTCGGCCGAGGAGATCCGGGGCGAGATCACCGCATCGCAGCTCGCCGCCGAGGACGAGGAGGCCCGGATCGAGGCCGCCGACCTCTACGGCGACTTCGACGACGTGCTCGACGAGCAGGAGGAGCCGGCGGTCGACGGGGCGGACCGGCCGGAGCCGCCGCCCGTACCGACCGTGGCGCAGGTGCGGGCGGGCTTCGGTCGGATCGCCGGGCTGCTGCGCGGGCGGTGACGCCTACACCCGCCGAGAGCCTGCCAGCCCTCGTCGACCGGGCCGGACACCCGCACCACCCTGCAACTGTCGGACGCCGGCCGGCAGCGCCGGCGCAGACCCAGGGGGCGTGCCCGGTACGGGATGGAGCTCCGGCCTCCCGGGGAGCGGACTCCCCGGGAGGCCGGTGCCACCTCACCCCCCACCACAAGGGGTCGGCAGCCCAGTCGCCCGTCGGCGCGGGGCACAACGGACGACCAGGTCAAAGGCGGGTTACCCGGCTCAGCGCCGTTCGAACCACGCAGCTGCGTCCACCGGCAGGACGTGTCCGGTGTCCTGCTCGGTGAGGTCGGCGCTGGCCACCAGGGGACGGCCGTACCCGTCGATCCGGACCGGGGCGCCGCTGAGGTTGACCACGCAGGTCAGCCGGGCGTCGTCGGCGGCCCGGTGGAACGCCAGCACGCCGGGCCCGGTCTCCAACCAGACCACCGGGCCGGCGGTGGCGGCCAACGCCGGGTGCTCGTGCCGCGCCCGCAGCGCCGCCCGGTACAGCTCCAGCGTCGAGCCGGGCGTCCCGGTCTGGGCGGCCACCGAGAGGGCCCGCCAGGTCGCCGGGGCCGGCAGCCAGCTCAGCGCGCTGCCCTGCGGACCGAAGCCGTACGGGGCCAGCTCGCCACTCCACGGGATGGGCACCCGGCAGCCGTCGCGGCTCTCCCCGGTACGCAGGAACGCCGGGTCCTGGCGGAGCGCGTCGGGCAGGTCCAGCACCTCGGGAAGGCCGAGTTCCTCACCCTGGTAGAGGTAGGTGGAGCCGGGCAGGGCCAGCATCAGCAGGGCGGCGGCGCGGGCCCGGCGCAGGCCGATCTCGCCGTCGCCGTACCGGGTGACGTGCCGCTGCCGGTCGTGGTTGGACAGTACCCAGGTGGTCGGCGCACCGACGATCGTCGACTCGGCCAGCGCGGTGTCGATCACCTTGCGGAACGAGTCCGCCGACCAGGTGGCGTCGAGGAAGTCGAAGCTGAACGCCTGGTGCAGCTCGTCCGGGCCGATGTAGCGGGCCAGTCGCTGCGGGGTCTCCGCCCACGCCTCGGCCACCGCCATCCGGCCACCGGGGTAGCTGTCCAGGATCGGCCGCCAGGCCCGGTAGATGTCGTGCACCTCGTCCTGGTCGAAGTAGGGCAGCCGGCCCTTGCCGAGCAGTTCCGACTGGCGGCGGCCGGTGGTCATCGAGTTGAAGCCGACGTCCGGTAGCCCCTCCGCCTTGATCATGCCGTGGGCGACGTCGATGCGGAACCCGTCGACGCCCCGGTCGAGCCAGAACCGCAACACGTCTTCGAACTCGGCGCGCACCTGCGGGTGCCGCCAGTTCAAATCGGGCTGGGCGGGGTCGAACAGGTGCAGGTACCACTGGCCGTCGGGCAGCCGGGTCCAGGCGGGGCCGCCGAAGATGCTCTCCCAGTCGTTCGGCGGCAGCTCACCGTGCGCGCCCTGACCGTCGGCGAACAGATAACGCTCCCGCTCCGGGGAGCCGGGGCCGGCGGCGAGGGCGGCGGTGAACCACGGGTGCGCGCTGGAGGTGTGGTTGGGCACCAGGTCCACGATGATCCGCAGGCCCAGCGCGTGCGCGTCGGCGATCATGGCGTCGAAGTCGGCGAGACTGCCGAAGAGCGGGTCGACGTCGCGGTAGTCGGCCACGTCGTAGCCGGCGTCGATCTGCGGCGAGGTGTAGAACGGGGTGAGCCAGAGCGCGTCCACGCCGAGGTCACGCAGGTAGGGCAGCCGCTGCCGGATGCCACCGAGGTCGCCGACGCCGTCGCCGTCGGAGTCGGCGAAGCTGCGGACGTACACCTGGTAGACGACCGCGGCACGCCACCAGTCGTCGGAGGTCTGCGGCGTGGGGTCGGTGGCGGCGGTCATCGGCGGAGCTCCCCGTTCTGTGGCGGGACGGCGGCACCCGCGCGGTGGTGGGTGACGGACGCGGGTGTGGAGAGAATGCCGGCCGGATGCTGCAAGAGTCAAGCAGGGCTTGCGCAAGAAATGACGCCCGTCACCCGCGGCCAGGGTGGGGCCGGCCCGCCCCCGTCCCAGCAGCCGGGAGGTGGGCCCGGCGACGGAGCGCCGCATCCGCCCGGTCCGGCGTCGGCTCGCCGCCGGACCGGGCGGGCTGGCGGATCAGGTGGAATGGCGGATCAGGTGGGGCGGGCTGGCAGGTCGGGCGGGCTCACGGCCTGGGTGCAGACGCGGGCTCCGCAGCTCAGGCGGAGGCGGAGCGGCAGTGGAACTGGAGCGTGGCTCAGGCGGGGACGGCGAGGGCGGTGGGTGCCGGGCGGGGTCGGCCCGGGCCGGCCTGGCCGGCCACCGCGGTCGATCCGCGTACCACCAGCTCCGGGCGGAACAGGTATTCCGAGTGCGGGGCGGCGTGCCCGTTGATCTCGTCGACCAGGGCCCGGACCGCCGCCACCGCCATCGCGGCCACCGGCTGCCGCATGGTGGTCAGCGGCGGGTCGGTGAAGGCCATCAGCGGTGAGTCGTCGTAGCCGACCACCGACAGCTCGCCGGGGACGGACAGGCCGCGCTGCCGGCCGGCCCGGACCGCGCCCAACGCCATCAGGTCGGAGCCGCAGACGATCCCGGTGACCCCGCGTTCGATCAGTCGCCCGGCGGCGGCCTCGCCACCCTCGACGCCGAACAGCGACAGCTCGGCGAGCGCGTCCAGCTCGCTGCCGGTGGAGCCGAGCCGGGTCATCGCGGCCCGGAAGCCGGCCACCCGGCGCTGCACCGGCACGAACCGGTCCGGCCCGGTGATCAGGCCGATCCGCCGGTGCCCGAGCGCGACCAGGTGCGCCACGGCCAGCTCGGTGGCCTCCCGGTCGTCGCAGGAGACGAAGGGTGCGGCGATGCCGGGGGCGTACCCGTTGATCATGACGACCGGCAGCGGCCGGGCGATCAGCGCGCGGTACCGGTCGTGGTTGGCCGCCGTGTCGGCGTGCAGGCCGGAGACGAAGACGATGCCGGAGACCTGCCGGTCGAGCAGCATCTCCACGTACTCGTCCTCGGTGACCCCGCCCGGGGTCTGGGTGCACAGCACCGGGGTGAACCCGCTCTGCGCCAGGGTCGACTCGATCACCTGGGCGAACGCCGGGAAGATCGGATTCTCCAGCTCCGGCACCACCAGCCCGACCAGCCCGGCGCTGCGCTTGCGCAGCCGGGCCGGGCGCTCGTAGCCGAGCACGTCGAGGGCGGTCAGGACGGCCTGCCGGGTCTCCGGGGCCACGCCGGGGCGGTCGTTGAGCACCCGCGACACCGTGGCCTCGCTGACTTCGGCCTGTTGGGCGATGTCGGACAGTCGAGCGCGCATGGCGGAACTTTAACCCAAGGGCAAGTTCTTGCGTACGTCTCTGCAAGCCCTTCCATAATATGCAACCTCTTGCTAACGTCCCGGCAACACGCGACAGCAGCGGCGCGGCCTGCCCGGCGCCGGTCAGCAAGAACTTTCAGTGTTTCCCACGACGAGGCCGCCCTTCCCCCCGGTGGTCGGCTTCGCCATGACGACAGGAGTACCGATGCGCATCCGTACCGCGGGTGTGGTCACCGTTCTCGGCCTGGCGCTCGCCGCGTCGGGCTGCGGCGGCGACAACAGCAACGACGAACCGGCCACCAAGGCCACCTCCCAGGCGGCGGGCGGCAAGCTCGTCATCTGGGCGGACGACAAGCGCACCGCGGCCCTCAAGCCGTTCGCCGAGAAGTTCGGCCAGGACAACGGCGTCACCGTCGAGGTGCAGGCCGTCTCCAAGGACCTCCAGACGAACTTCGTCACCGCCTCCCAGCAGGGCAGCGGCCCGGACGTGGTGGTCGGCGCGCACGACTGGATCGGCAACCTGGTGCAGAACGGGGCCATCGACCCGGTGCAGCTCGCCGCCGAGCAGAAGTCCGGCTTCAACGAGACCGCGATCAAGGCGGTGACGTTCAACGGTCAGCTCTACGGCGTCCCCTACGCCACCGAGAACGTCGCGCTGATCCGCAACACCGCGCTGGCCCCCGAGGCGCCCAAGACGATCGAGGACCTCGTCGCCACCGGCAAGAAGCTCAAGGCCGACAAGAAGGCCAGCGAGATCCTCTGTCTCCAGTCCGGACAGAACGGCGACGCCTACCACATCTACCCGCTGTACACCTCGGCCGGCGGGTACCTCTTCGGCACCGCCGCCAACGGCGACTACGACCCCAAGGACCTCGGCGTGGGCAAGCCGGAGTCGATCGCGGCCTTCCAGAAGATCGCGAAGCTCGGTGAGAAGGGCGACGGCGCGCTCAAACGCTCCATCACCGGCGAGAACTCGATCGCCACCTTCACCGGCAAGAAGTGCGCCTTCCTGGTCTCCGGCCCGTGGGCGATCGCCGACGCCAAGAAGGCAGGCATCTCCTACGACATCTCCCCGGTCCCCGGCTTCGCCGGTGGCAAGCAGGCCCAGCCGTTCGTCGGCGTCCAGGCGTTCTACGTCGCCGCCAAGGGCAAGAACAAGGCGCTGGCCCAGGAGTTCGTCACCAACTATGTGACCACGCCCGAGCTGGCCGTGGCGCTCTACCAGGCCGAGCCGCGCCCGCCGGCGTTGACCGCCGCGTTCGACCAGGTCAAGGGTGCCGACCCGGACCTGGCCAAGTTCTCCGAGGCGGGCAAGGGCGGGCAGGTGCTGCCGGCGATCCCGGCCATGGCCGCGATCTGGGACCCGTTCGGCAAGGCGGAAGCGGCAGTCATCGGTGGGGCCGACCCGGCGAAGACCGTCACCGCCGCCGGCAAGACGATCTCGGGTCAGATCAAGTAATGAGCACGCTGTCCGGCCCGGGACCTGCCCCGCAGGCCCCGGGCCGGGGGCCTGCGCGTTCCGGGCCCCCGGAAACCTCCCGTACCGCGCGCTCCCACGCGCCGATCACCGCGACCGGTCTCGTCGTCAAGGTGGTCCTGCTCGGCCTGGTGGCCGGGATCGCGATCTGGGCGGCCTTCCCGCTCATCGCCGCCCGGCTCTGGGTCGGTCTCGCCATCCTGGTGGCCACCACCGCCGGCCTGGGCTACCTCTACCTCACCCGCCGGCACATCCCGGCCAAGTACCTGGTGCCAGGAACGATCTTCCTGATCGCCTTCCAGGTCTTCCCGGTGCTCTACACCGCGAGCACCGCGTTCACCAACTTCGGCGACGGCCACCGGGGCTCCAAGGACGACGCGATCGTCGCCATCGAGACCTCCTCGGTCAAGCAGGTCCCCGGCTCCGCCGAGTACGCCCTCGCCATCGCCACCACCGGCGACCCGGCCACCGGACCGCTGATCTTCCTGCTCACCGACCCGGCGACCGGCCGGGTCTCCGCCGGGAACGCCGACGGGCTGCGCCCGCTGGACGCCGCCGACGTGACCGTCGCCGGCAGCGGCAGGGTCACCGCCGCCAAGGGCTACACCGTGCTCAACGTCGGCCAGGCAAGCGTCCGCAGCGAGGAGATCACCGCCCTGGTGGTGCCGACCTCCGGGGGCGCGGTGCGCTCCAACGGCCTGTCCCGCGCCTACGAGGGCAGGGCCGTCCGGGCGTACGACCGGGGCTGCGACTGCGTCACCGACGGCGAGACCGGCAGGACCTGGACGGCCGACCCGGACACCGGTGCCTTCGTCGCCGCCGACGGCGAGCGGCTCGCCCAGGGCTGGCAGGTCGGGGTGGGGTTCAAGAACTTCGCCCGGGTGCTCACCGACCCGGACATCTCCGGCCCGTTCTTCGGCACCCTGCTGTGGAACTTCGCCTTCGCGGTCGGCTCCACCGGGTTCACCTTCGGACTCGGCATGGCGATCGCGCTGGCCCTGCACTCGCCCCGGATGCGGGGCACCAACCTCTACCGGGTCTTCCTGATCCTGCCGTACGCGATGCCGTCGTTCGCGATGCTGCTGGTCTGGCGGGACATGTTCAACACCGACTTCGGCCTGGTCAACAACCTGTTCGGGCTCGGTGTCGACTGGTTCGGCGAGGCCTGGTCGGCCCGGCTGGCGGTGTTGCTGGTGCAGCTCTGGCTCGGGTACCCGTACATGTTCCTGGTGACCACGGGCGCGCTCCAGGCGATCCCCAAGGAGTTGACCGAGGCCACCTCGGTCGACGGCGCGTCGCCCTGGCAGTCGTTCCGGGCGGTCACCCTGCCGCTGCTGCTGGTCGCGCTCTCGCCGCTGCTGATCGCGTCGTTCGCCTACAACTTCAACAACATCAACGCGATCTGGTTGACCACCGAGGGTGGCCCGTTCGCGCCGGACAACCCGACCAACGGGGCCACCGACCTGCTGATCACGTACACCTACCGGCTGGCCTTCGGCGCGCAGGGCGCCGAGTTCGGCCTGGCCGCCGCGGTGTCGATCTTCATCTTCGCGATCGTGGCCACGGTCTCGGCGGTCAGCTTCCGGCGCACCCGCCAGCAGGAGGAGGTCTACTCGTGACGACCCGTCCCCACACCGCCGGGCCGGCGACCCCCGCCGCACCCGTCGTCGGATCGGATGCCGCCGGCCCGCGTGCCGGTCGGCCGGGTGCCGCGGTACGCGGTGGCCGACGGCCGGGCCGGTGGTTCACCCAGGTCGGCTGGCGGCACGTGGTCGGCGTGCTGGCGGTGGCGTTCAGCCTCTTCCCGATCCTGTTCGTGCTCTCCGCCGCGCTCAACCCGCTCGGCACCCTCTCGTCGACCGAGCTGCTGCCCACCGGGGCGTCGCTGGCGAACTTCGGCGACCTGTTCGAGCGGACGGAGTTCGGCCGCTGGTTCCTCAACTCGCTGCTCATCGCGGGCGGGGCGAGCTTCGCGTCGATCTTCCTGTCCGCGCTGGCGGCGTACGCGTTCTCCCGGATGCGCTTCGCCGGGCGGCGGGTCGGGCTGCTGACCCTGCTGCTGATCCAGATGTTCCCGCAGTTCCTGGCGATCGTGGCGATCTTCCTGATCTTCACCCGGGTCACCGACCTGTGGCCGTCGATCGGCTTCAACACCCCGTGGGGACTGTTCCTGCTCTACATGGGCGGCGCGCTGGGCATGAACACCTGGCTGATGAAGGGGTTCTTCGACACCCTGCCCCGCGAGCTGGACGAGTCGGCCACGATGGACGGCGCCAGCCACGCGCAGGTCTTCTTCCGGATCATGCTGCCGCTGGTGGCGCCGATCCTGGCGGTGACCGCGCTGCTGTCGTTCATCGGCACGATCAACGAATTCATGATCGCCAACGTGTTCCTCACCGACACCGGCTCCAAGACCCTCGCGGTCGGCATGTTCGGCCTGGTGGCGGGGGAGCGGAACAACAACTTCGGGATCTTCGCGGCGGGCACCCTGCTCACCGCGATCCCCACCGTGCTGGTCTTCCAGCTCCTCCAGCGCTACATCGTCTCCGGCCTCACCGCCGGGGCCGTCAAGGGCTGAACCGAAAGGCCACGCCATGTCCCTGTCGCCGCACCACGACGGCTCGGCGCTGTACGTGCCCGAGCAGGAACCCACCCTCGGGCAGACCGTGCCGGTCTTCGTCCGGGTATCCGACGGCACCGACGTCCGGCAGGTGCACGTCCGCACCACCGGCGACGGTGAGCCGCGTTTCGTCGAGGCCACCGTCGACCGCCGCGACGGCCACGACGTGTGGTGGCGGGCCGACGTCGAGGTCCGCAACCCGGTCAGCAACTACCGGTTCATGCTCACCGGAACCACCGGCTACCGCTGGCTCAACGCCGCCGGCACGGTCGACCACGACGTGCCCGACCACGGCGACTTCAAGCTGGTCAGCCACGCCCCGCCGCCGGCCTGGGCCCGGGACGCGGTGATCTACCAGATCTTCCCCGACCGGTTCGCCCGGTCCGCCGCCGCCGACGGCCGCACCCCGCCGGACTGGGCGATCCCCTGCGACTGGGACACCCCGGTCATCGGGTACGGCCCGCAGACCCCCCGCCAGTTCTACGGCGGCGACCTCGACGGCATCACCGAACGCCTCGACCACCTGGACCGGCTCGGCGTCAACACCGTCTACCTGACGCCGATCTTCCCGGCCCGCTCCAACCACCGCTACGACGCCGCCGGCTTCGACACCGTCGATCCACTGCTCGGCGGGGAGGCGGCGCTGATCCGGCTGGCCGACGCCGTCCGGGCCCGGGGCTGGCGGCTGCTCGGTGACATCACCAGCAACCACACCGGCGACGCGCACGAGTGGTTCACCCGCGCCCTGGCCGACGCCGACGCCCCCGAACGGGAGCTGTACTACTTCGACCCGGCCACCGGCTACGAGTCGTGGAACGGGGTGCGATCGCTGCCCAAGCTCAACTGGGGCAGCGCCGAACTGCGCCGCCGCTTCGCCACCGATCCGGACTCGCCGCTACGCCGCTGGCTGCGCCCGCCGTACGGGCTGGACGGGTGGCGGGTCGACGTGGCCAACATGACCGGGCGGCGGGGCGCGGACGCGTACACCCACGAGGTGGCGCGGTTGCTGCGGGAGGTGGTCGTGCAGACCCGCCCCGACGGGCTGCTGCTCGCCGAGCACGGTCACGACCACACCGGTGACCTGGACCGCGACGGCTGGCACGGCACGATGAACTACGTCGGCTTCACCGACCCGGTCTGGTCCTGGCTGCGCCGCGAGGACGCCGCCGGCCGACCGGCCGGCGCACCGGATCCTGCTGGTGCGGGTCCTGCGGGTCCTGGGGCTGGGCGGGGGTCGGGGCCGGGGGGCTTGTCGGGGCAGGGCGGTGAGCCGGTGCCGAACTTCCTCGGGACGCCGGGCGGGGTGCGGCGGCGGGACGCCCGTGCCGTGCTCGCCACCATGGACAGCTTCCGGTCGCTGATCTCCTGGCGGTCGTACACCCATTCGTGGCAGTTGCTCGGCTCGCACGACTCGGCCCGGATCCGCACGGTGGTGGGCGACGCGGCCCGGCAGGAGGTGGCCGCCGGGCTGCTCGCCACCATGCCCGGCACCCCGGTGGTTTTCGCCGGTGACGAGCTGGGCCTGACCGGCGGCAACGGCGAGGGCTCGCGTACCCCGATGCCGTGGCACCGGCCGCAGAGCTGGGATGCCGGGACGTTCGCCGCGTACCGGGCGCTGCTGGCGCTGCGGCGGAACACCCCGGCGCTGCGGCACGGCGGGTTGCGCTGGGTGTACGCCGACGCCGACACGATGGTCTTCCTGCGCGAGGCGACGGCCGGCACGGTGCTGGTGCTGGCCCGTCGGGCCGCCGGCCCACCGGTGCGGCTGACCGGCCTGCCGTACGGGGGCAGCGCCGCATCCCGTCCGGCCGGTGAGAACGTCTACGGGGGCGCCCCGGCCCTGCGCCCGACCGCCGACGGCAGCACCACCCTTCCCGGCGACGGCCCCACCTTCCAACTCTGGCACCTCTGACCCCCACCCCACCCCGCACCCCGACACCACCCCGCGCCCCGCAGCTCCACACCACCGCGCACCCGCGCCCCGCATCTCCACCCCGAACCCCGCCCTCACCCGCTCCCGCCCGCCCTCACCCTCACCCTCACCCACGCCCGCCCGCGCCCACCCCCCACCCACGCCCCGCTCCCACCCGCGCCCGTCTTGCCCTTCCGTGGGGGGTCTCCTGGAAGATCGTGCTCGAACCTGGTTGTAGTGGCTTTCGTGCGCGAGCAGGCCACTACACCATGGTTCGAGCACGATCTTGAGCTGCGGAGCGTGGGCGGGCGGCCTGCCGTGGCCGGGGGAGATCACGGATTGAGCTCAGCCGGCGGGGCACCTACTACAAAGTGTCGTTGATGGGGGAGGATGGCTCGCGTGGAAGCTCTCCGACTGATCCTTCTCTACGTCCATCTGATCGGCTTCGCGTTGCTCCTCGGCGGTGCGGTCGCCCAGTACGTCAGCGGCCGGCTGCGGATCAACGCGGCCATGCTCTGGGGCTCGGTGATCCAGTTGCTGACCGGCGTGGGCCTGTCCGCGCCGCTGCGTGACGGCGACGAGCCGGCCCCCGCGAAGCTTGTTACCAAGTTGGTGCTGGCCCTGCTCATCTTCGTCATGGTCTTCTTCTCCCGGAAGCGGGAGCAGGTGGCCCGTGGTCACTTCCTGGCGATCGTCGGGTTGACCCTGGTCACGGCTGCCGTGGCGGTGTTCTGGCGGTAGCCGGCGACGGTCGGCGGGGCCGCCGGGAAACGGGCGTTCGCGACACCGGGCCGGTCGGCACTGGCACGCTGAGTGATGTGCCCCACGCCCGGGTTACGCCGGGATAACGAGCGTTCAACAGTCGTGCACGATTGGCGGCCGGTGGGTGGACGGCGGGCTACGCTCCCGTCCGTAACGTGGGATGCCGGCGGCACAACGCTCGTCGGTTCAAGGGCTGCCACCGCACGAGGCGGTGTGCAATGGAAGGAGACGTCTTGCGCTCTGTGCGTGGGATGCGGATCGCCTCTGCCATCGCGGCGGGTGGGCTCGTGCTGGGTGCTGCCGCGTGTGGTGAGGCGCCGGACGACGACAACAACGCCGGTGGCAGCGGTGACAAGAAGTACAGCGCCTGCATGGTGACCGACGTCGGCGGCATCGACGACAAGTCGTTCAACACCTCCGCCTGGAAGGGCCTGGAGGAGGCCAAGAAGGCCAACGACAACATCGACATCAAGTACGTCGCGTCGAAGGCCGAGGCCGACTACGAGGTCAACCTGACCGGGTACGTCAACCAGAAGTGCGACTTCATCCTGGCCGTCGGTGGCCTGATGTCGGACGCCACCAAGAAGATCGCCGCCGCGAACCCGAACCAGCAGTTCGGCATCGTGGACGCGAACCCGGGCACGGCGAACGTCTACCCGATGCAGTTCGACACCGCCCAGGCCGCCTTCCAGGCCGGTTACCTGGCCGCCGGGATGAGCAAGAGCGGCAAGGTCGGCACCTACGGTGGC
Organism: Micromonospora sp. NPDC049081; assembly: GCF_040648835.1. Lineage (NCBI taxonomy): Bacteria > Bacillati > Actinomycetota > Actinomycetes > Micromonosporales > Micromonosporaceae > Micromonospora > Micromonospora sp. NPDC049081. The sequence continues at coordinate 18,640 of NZ_JBEZEK010000011.1, forward strand.
CTGCCGATCCCGCCGGTGACCATCTTCATGGACGGTTTCGCCGACGGCGTGGCGCACTACAACAAGACCAAGAGCAAGAACGTCCAGGTGCTCGGCTGGGACAAGGCGACCCAGAAGGGTTCCTTCACCAACGACTTCGCCAAGCAGGACGAGGGCAAGAAGGTCTCTGACGCGCTGGTCGCCCAGGGCGCGGACATCGTCATGCCGGTCGCCGGCGGCGCGGGCCTCGGCACCACCTCCGCGGCGAAGGCGTCGGGTGGCAAGTACTCGGTCGTCTGGGTCGACGTCGACGGCTGCGAGAGCACCCCGGACTGCGCGGCGCTGCTGACCACCGTGGTCAAGAACATCCCGGACGCCGTCAAGGACGCCGTGCTCAAGGCCGCCGGTGGCGAGAAGCTCGCCGCCACCCCGGGCTTCGTCGGCAACCTCGCCAACAACGGTGTCTCGATCGCCCCGTACCACGACTTCGACAGCAAGGTCCCGGCGGAGCTCAAGGCCGAGGTCGAGAAGCTGAAGGCGGACATCGCCGCCGGCACCATCACGGTCACCTCGAAGGCCCAGCCGACCAAGTGACCGCCGCGTCGGCCGCCGCGATGGGATCATCGGCAGCGGCGGCCGGCGGGCACCAGGCATGACGACCGGCCGTCCCGGCGTACGTGGGCAATCCACGGACGTCGGGGCGGCCGGTCCGCGCACCGGCCGGCCGGCACACCGGTGGCCGGTCGACCGGCAGCTAGGCTGCACCATCGCTCGCACTCCAGGAGGTTGCGCTGAGACTCGAACTGCGCGGCATCACCAAGCGGTTCGGTGATCTGGTCGCCAACGATCACATCGACCTGACGGTGGAGCCTGGAGAGATCCACGCCCTGCTCGGCGAGAACGGCGCCGGCAAGTCGACCCTGATGAACGTGCTCTACGGGCTCTACCAGCCCGACGGGGGCGAGATCCTGGTCGACGGCCAGCCGCTGCGGCTCAAGGGCCCCTCGGACGCGATCCGGGCCGGGATCGGCATGGTGCACCAGCACTTCATGCTGGTGCCGGTCTTCACCGTGACCGAGAACATCATGCTCGGCGCGGAGCAGGTCCGGGGCGGCATCGTCGGCTTCCTCGACCGGCGGCGGGCCCGCCGCGAGGTGGCCGAGGTCTCCGCCCGGTACAACCTGCGGGTCGACCCGGACGCGGTGATCGAGGACCTGCCGGTCGGCATCCAGCAGCGGGTCGAGATCGTCAAGGCGCTCACCCGCGACGTCGACCTGCTGATCCTGGACGAGCCGACCGCCGTGCTCACCCCGCAGGAGACCGAGGAGCTGCTCACCGTCATGCGGTCGCTCAAGGCGGCCGGCAAGTCGATCGTCTTCATCACCCACAAGCTCGGCGAGGTCAAGGCCATCGCCGACCGGATCACCGTGATCCGGCGGGGCCGGACCGTCGGCACCGCCTCCCCCGAGGCGAGCCGGGACGAGTTGGCCGCGCTGATGGTCGGCCGCAACGTCCGGCTCACCGTCGACAAGCAGCCCGCCACCCCCGGGCGGCCGATGCTGGAGGTCGCCGGCCTGGTCGTCGACGACGACCGGCAGATCCGCGCGGTGGACGGCATCGACCTGACCGTACGCGCCGGTGAGGTGCTCGGCGTGGCGGGCGTGCAGGGCAACGGGCAGACCGAGCTGATCGAGGCGATCATGGGGCTGCGCCCGACGCTCGCCGGCACGGTGACCCTCGACGGCGAGCCGATCCACGGCTGGTCCACCAAGAAGGTGCTCCGCGCCGGGGTCGGCTACGTCCCTGAGGACCGCAGCGTCGACGGACTGGTCAAGGAGTTCAGCGTCGCCGAGAACCTGGTCCTCGACATCTACGACCGGCCGCCGTTCGGCAAGGGCCTGGCGCTGCGGCCGGACGCGATCGCGGCCTCGGCCAAGGAGCGGATCGCCCAGTTCGACGTGCGTACCCCGTCGGCGGACGCGGCGGTGGGCACCCTGTCCGGCGGCAACCAGCAGAAGGTGATCGTGGCCCGGGAGCTGTCCCGGCCGCTGAAGCTCTTCATCGCCGCCCAGCCCACCCGGGGCGTGGACGTCGGCTCGATCGAGTTCATCCACAGCCGGGTCATCCGCGAGCGCGACGTCGGCACCGCCGTCATGGTCGTCTCCAGCGAGTTGGACGAGGTGATCGGCCTCGCCGACCGGATCGCGGTGATGTACCGGGGCCGGATCATCGGCATCGTCGGCCCGGACACCCCGCGCGAGGAGATCGGCCTGCTGATGGCCGGCATCACCCCCGACGCCGCCGGGTCGGCCCCGGCGGGCGACCCGACCGGGGTGGCCGACGGTACGACCGGCGACGCGGCACCGACCCCCGAGAGCCCTGGCAACGAGGACGAGGCATGAGCGAGCGGCAGCGAGTGAATCATCGACACCGCGCCCCGGTGCCTCCCGCCGGCACCGCGTGCAGCGAGGTGACGGCATGAGCGACCCCAACCCGGTGTCCGGCTCCCCGGACAAGGAACCGGCGACCGAGGCGGAGCTGACCGCGACCGGCAAGGCCGACCGGGGCGCCACGATGACCTCACCGAAGCAGCCCGCGCCGGGGCCCCGGCCCACGCTCGGCCGGCTCTTCCTGGACAACCTGTGGGCCGCCAACACGGTGACCGTGACGGTCCTCGCCCTGGTGCTGGCGATGCTGGTCGGCGCGGTCCTGATCATCGTGTCGGATCCGGAGGTGCTGGCCACCTACGGCTACATCACCGCCCGCCCGGCCGACGCGCTCAATGCCAGCTGGACGGTGGTCAGCGAGGCGTACGCCAACCTGTTCAAGGGGGCGGTCTTCGACCCGGAGGCGTCCGGCTTCACCGCCGCGCTGAGCCCGATCTCGGAGACCCTCACCTACACCGCGCCACTGGTGTTCACCGGCCTGTCGGTCGCGCTCGCCTTCCGGGGCGGGCTGTTCAACATCGGCGCGCAGGGCCAGGCGACGATGGGCGTGATCCTGGCCGCCGTGGCCGGGTTCGCGTTGCCGCTGCCGCCGGTGGTGCACCTGGTCGTCGCGTTGATCGCCGGTGCGGTCGGCGGCGCGGTCTGGGGTTTCGTCCCCGGCATCCTCAAGGCCCGGACCGGCGCGCACGAGGTGATCAACACGATCATGCTCAACTACGTCGCGGTCTACTTCCTGTCCTGGATCATCGTGCAGAACGGTGTGCAGAACCCGGACCGGGCGGACGCGATCAGCCGCCCGGTCGACTCCTCCGCCGCGCTGCCCCGGCTGCTCGGCGACAACCTGCGGGTGCACGCCGGAATCCTGCTCGCGGTGCTGGCCACCTGGGCCATCGCCTGGCTGCTCAACCGGTCGACGCTCGGCTTCGAGCTGCGGGCCGTCGGGGCCAACCCGGATGCGGCGCGGACCGCCGGCATCAGCGTCACCAAGACGTACGTGCTGGTGATGGTGATCGCCGGGATGCTCGCCGGCCTCGGCGGCAGCCAGATGGTGCTGGGTTCCACCGCGAACGCGCTCACCCCGCTGGTGATCGCGCAGATCGGCTTCGACGGCATCCTGGTGGCGCTGCTCGGCCGGGTGAAGCCGTGGGGGGTGCTGCTGGCGGCGCTGCTGTTCGGCGCGCTCCAGGCCGGTGGCAACCGGATGCAGTCGTACTCCGGGATCTCGCTGGAGCTGGTCACCGTGCTCCAGGCGCTGATCGTCATCTTCATCGCCGCGCCGGCCCTGGTGAAGGCGATCTTCCAGCTCCGGGCCGCCCGTGCCGCCCGGTTGCAGACGAGCCTCGCGAAGGGCTGGTGAGGCATGTCCACCACCGCTGTTCCCGACGTCGCCGTGGCTGCGGTCGACGAGGGTTTCTGGACCCGCCCCCGTAAGGTCGGCCTGGTCCTGCTGGCGTTGGGCGTGCTCGCCGCCGTGCTGTTCGGGGCGCTGGCCACCGGGCAGCAGGCCCGGTTCACCCTCAGCGAGACCGAGGGCGGCGCGGCGTTGGAGATCCAGGGCACCCTCGGCGCGATCCTGTTCGGCGTCGTCGCCGCCGCAGCCGGCGGCGCGCTGCTGGCCGGGGTGCCGAAGCGCTGGTTCACGCTGGTCCTCGGGGTGGGGCTGGTCGGCTTCGTGCTGAGCTTCCTGTGCTGGCAGGTCTCCGCCGCCCCCGAGGGCCGCAACTTCATGCCGATGGTCAACATCGTGCGGGGCACCTTCATCCTGGCCCTGCCGCTGGTCTTCGGCGCGCTCGCCGGGGTGCTCTGCGAGCGGTCGGGCGTGGTCAACGTCGCCATCGAGGGGCAGTTGCTGATGGGCGCGTTCAGCGGCGCGCTGTTCGGCAGCCTCAGCGGCAACGTATGGGTGGGCCTGGTGGCGGCGGCGGTCGGTGGTGCGTTCATCTCGCTGCTGCTGGCCGTCTTCGCCATCCGCTACCTGGTCGACCAGGTCGTCATGGGGGTGGTGCTCAACCTGCTGGCGGTCGGCGTCACCGGCTTCCTCTACGAGCGGCTGATGCAGACCAACGCGGACAAGTACAACAGCGCGCCGCGCTTCGGCAACTGGGAGATCCCGCTGCTGAAGGACATCCCGCTGCTCGGCCCGGCGCTGTTCCGGGGCAACATCTTCCTCTACCTGGGCCTGCTGCTGGTGCTCGTCATCCACCTCGCGCTGTTCCGGACCCGGTGGGGTCTGCGGACCAGGTCGGTGGGCGAGCACCCGACCGCCGCCGACACCCTCGGGGTCAAGGTGCTGGGCCTGCGCTACCGCAACGTGCTGCTGGCCGGGGTGGTCGCCGGCATCGGTGGCGCGTCGTACACCCTGGCGCTCTACAGCTTCACCAAGAACATGATCGGCGGTAAGGGCTTCATCGCCCTGGCCGCGTTGATCTTCGGCCGGTGGAGCCCGACGGGGGCGCTGCTCGCCGCGCTGTTCTTCGGCTTCGCCGACCAGCTCGCCACCTACCTCGGCGCGATCGGCAGCAGCATCCCCAGCCAGTTCCTGGCGATGCTGCCCTACCTGGCGACCATCCTGGCGGTGGCCGGGCTGGTCGGTCGGGTCCGGGCGCCCGCCGCCGACGGCAAGCCGTACGTCAAGGGCTGAGAGACCGGCCCGGTGCGGGCCCGGCGGGGACCTCCCTGCCGGGCCCGCACCGTTCCCGACGACGCCCTCCGGGTACGGCCCACAGCCGGCGGCCGGCTGACCGGCACCCTTCCCGCACCCGGGCGGGGTGACCTGGGCAGAATGAGGGGATGAGCGAGATCGACTGGGAGCGTCTGCGGGCCGCCGCCACCGAGGTGATGCGGCACGCCTACGTGCCGTACTCGAAGTTCCCGGTCGGCGCGGCGGCCCTGGTCGACGACGGCCGGGTGGTCGTCGGCTGCAACGTGGAGAACGCCGGCTACGGGGTGACCCTCTGCGCCGAGTGCGGGGTGGTGTCGGCGCTGCATGCCACCGGCGGCGGGCGGCTGGTCGCGATGTCCTGCGTCGACGCGAACGGTGAGCCGCTGATGCCGTGCGGCCGGTGCCGGCAACTGCTCTGGGAGAACGGCGGCCCGGAGTGCCTGGTCGAGTCGAGGACCGGCCCGCTGCGGATGGCGGAGCTGCTGCCGCACGCCTTCGACGTGGCCGACATCGAGGCGGTCGTCGGCGGGACCCCGGTGCCGGTGGTGCCGGACCGGTTGGCCGCCTGGCGGGGCCGGGGCACCGTCTTCGTGCACCCGGACCTCTCCGCCGGGCAGCAGATCTGGACGGCGTACTGGGAGCGGTCGGCGGGGGACACCGACGAGGCGGGGCCCGGGGTGCTGGAGGAGGGGCCGAGCTGGGGCGACCCGGCGGAGGCGATCACCTGGGGACTGGCCCGTACGCCGAGGGTCGTGGTGGTGGACGCGGAGGGCACCATCTTCTGGGCCGGCGAGGGCGAGCCGCCGCTGGAGATCCCGGCCCGCTGGGCCGCCTCCTGACCCGTCCGGCCCGCACGCCGGTTACTGCAACGACTTCAGAAGGAACTCAACGGTGAGTGCTTTTACCGCGGTCGACGTCATCCGGGCCAAGCGGGACGGGGGTGTGCTCAGCGACGGTCAGATCGACTGGGTGGTCGACGCGTACACCCGGGGGCTGGTGGCCGACGAGCAGATGTCGGCGCTGGCCATGGCGATCCTGCTGCGCGGGATGACGGCGGCGGAGATCGCCAGGTGGACCGCCGCGATGATCGCCAGCGGGGAGCGGCTGGACCTGTCGGCGGTGGCCCGGCCGACGGTCGACAAGCACTCCACCGGCGGCGTCGGCGACAAGATCACCCTGCCGCTCACCCCACTCGTCGCGGCCTGCGGCGGCGCGGTGCCGCAGCTCTCCGGCCGGGGGCTCGGGCACACCGGCGGCACGCTGGACAAGCTGGAGTCGATCCCCGGCTGGCGGGCGGCGCTGGGCAACGACGAGTTCATCGCCCAGCTCCGCGACGTCGGCGCGGTGATCTGCGCGGCCGGCGCCGCACTCGCCCCGGCCGACCGCAAGCTGTACGCGTTGCGCGACGTCACCGGCACCGTGGAGGCGATCCCGCTGATCGCCAGCTCGATCATGAGCAAGAAGATCGCCGAGGGCACCGGGGCGCTGGTCCTCGACGTCAAGGTCGGCTCCGGCGCGTTCATGAAGAACGTGGCCGACGCCCGCGAGCTGGCCCGGACCATGGTGGCCCTCGGGGACGCCCATGGGGTGCGCACGGTCGCCCTGCTCACCGACATGTCCACCCCGCTCGGCCTGACCGTCGGCAACGCGATCGAGGTGACCGAGTCGGTGCAGGTGCTCGCCGGTGGTGGCCCGGCCGACGTGGTGGAGCTGACCCTGGCGTTGGCCCGGGAGATGCTCGACGCGGCCGGTCTGCCCGACGCCGACCCGGCTGCCGCGTTGCGCAACGGGCGGGCGATGGACGCCTGGCGCAGCATGATCCGCGCCCAGGGCGGTGACCCGGACGCCCCGTTGCCGACGGCCCACGAGACCGAGGTGGTCCGGGCCGACACCGACGGCTACGTCGAGTCGGTCGACGCGTACGCCATCGGGGTGGCCGCGTGGCGGCTCGGTGCCGGTCGGGCCCGCAAGGAGGACCCGGTCAGCGCCGCCGCCGGGGTGGTGCTGCACAAGCGGCCCGGCGACCCGGTGCGGGTCGGCGAACCGCTGTACGAGCTGCGCGCCGACGATGCGACCCGGCTGCCGGCGGCGGCTGCGGAGGCCGCCCGCGCGGTGCGGGTGTCGACCGTCGCGCCGACGACGTCGCCGCTGGTCATCGAGCGGATCGGCTGACAGGTCGCCGTCACCGGCGGCGGGGTCGACCGACAGGGGTCGGCCGGCATGGTGCCGGTCGCGACGGAACGCTATCCTCCCTGGTCAGGGGGACCGAACGGCGGTGACGCCGCGTGAGCAGACAGGGAATCCGATCGTGCTGGTAGCCGCGCCCGATCCCCGCGAGGTCCGCGAGGCGAGCCTCGACGAGTTGTCCCGGCTGCGCCTGCCCCTGCCACCGACCCAGTTTCCCCTGGTCTGGGAGCCGGGCGACGAGATCGAACTGCGTCCCACCGTGGAGATCGAGGCCCGCATCGCGGTGCTGCACCTGATCCTGGCCCGCTGCTTCGGGATGCCGGCGCAGACGGCGATGAGCTGGTTGCTCGACTCCCACCTGGTCGACATGGTCACCCCGCCCGAGTGGCAGTTCGTGGTGGGCGGTAAGGGCGACCACCGCTCGTTCGTCCTGCACCACGACGCGCTCTTCTCGCTGTCCTGGGTGCTGGGCCTGAGCAAGCAGCTCGACCCGACCATCCCGGTGGACGAACGGCTGGTGGAGCGGATGCCGTACCTGGCCGGGGGGGAGACCTTCGGCCAGTGGCGGGCCCGTATCCTGGCCGCCCCGCAGCACCCGGCGGACGCCGCCGCCCTGCTCGACCTGCACTACTGCCTGGACTGGGCGTACCTGGAGGTGGAGAAGTCGGGGCACCGGCTGCCCGGTCTGGTGGACGCGAACGCGATCGGCCAGCGCCGGTGGGCGTTGGAGTGGGCGGTGATGCTGCGCGGCCCGTACCACGACGAGCCGCCGGGCTGGGAAGAGGTCGACCTGTCCACCTGAGCTGCAGCGTCGCTGGCCACGGCGGTGATGTTGCCGCCCCGGCGGAGGGCCCTCGTGGCCCGGCGGCCGGCCGGCCCCCCTGTCACGTCGCGGTCGACCGGGTCGTCCGGTGCCCGGTGACGCCGTGGTCAGCGGGGTCGCCAGGCGGTGAGGCGTACCGAGGCGGTCACGGTGACCGGGGTGGGCAGTGCCTCGATCGCGGCGGCGAGCCGCGCCGGGTCGGTGTGCCAGGCGCTCGGCCCCATCCCGACCAGGGTGGCCACCTCGGCCCGGTCGAGGGTGAGCCGGGCGGTGTGCACGGCGGTGTGCTCCGGGGTGAACCGCCCGGCGAGGCTGTCCGCCACCCGGTCGGCCTTGGCCGGGTCGACCCGCAGCAGCCCGAGCACGTCGACCAGTTCGGCGAGGTGGGCGGCGGTGGGGGTGACCACCAGCAGCACCCCGGCGGGGTGCAGCACCCGGTGGAACTCGTCGCCGTTGCGCGGGGCGAAGACGTCGAGCAGCACGGCCACCGACCGGTCGGCCAGTGGCAACCGCTGCCAGGTGTCGGCGAGCGCGGCGGCGGCCCGGGGGTGGGCGCGGGCGGCGCGGCGCAGCGCCGGCTTGGCGACGTCCAGGGCCAGACCCACGGCGTCGGGCAGCGCCGCCAGCACCGCCGCGAGGTGCCGCCCGGTGCCCGCCCCGGCCTCCACCACCAGCGGGTACGCCCCGAAACCCACCCGCTCCGACCCGCCCGCCGCCCGGTCCACCTCCCCGCTCGCCTCGGCCGGTCCGCCCGGCTCGGCCGGTCCGCTCGCGGCTGCCGGCCCGACCTGGGCTGCCGGTCCGCTGACCTGGGCCGGCCCAATTCCCGCTGTCGGGGTCGATGCTGGCAGCCTGTTCGCGGCTGCCGGTCCGGTCGGGTCGGCCGGTTCGCTGGCTTCGGCGGGGCCGGCGGGCGTTGACAGGGCGGATGCCGCCGCCTCGGCCAGGGTGGACGAGATCATGTCGTAGTGCCCGGCGGCCAGGAAGTCGGCGCGGGCGGCGACCATCTCGGCGGTGTCCCCGACGTGCGGGGCCCGGCCGGCGAGCAGGGTGACGTACCCCTGGCGGGCCAGGTCGAAGCTGTGCCGACGGGGGCAGCGCAACGCGCGGGTGTCGGTGGCGGCGGCCAGCGGCTGGGTGCAGACCGGGCAGCGCAGCCGGGCGACGATCTGCGGGTGCGTCGCGTCGACGGGCTGCTCGAACGGGTGCGGCGCGGTCACCCGCAGCAGCCTACGGCGCACGGCCGGCCGGGCCGCCGGCATGTCTGCCCGACGCCCGGGTCCGACGCCCGGGTCCGACGCCCGGGTCGGCGGGTCGGCGGGTCGGCGGGTCGGCGTGAGCCTGATCGCGGTCCGTTGGGGGGCGTGACTAGGGTCGGGGGATGGTCGCAATCCGATACGAGGACATCGTCAAGGTCCCGAAGGCGCTGCTGCACGATCATCTCGACGGCGGCCTGCGGCCGGCGACGGTCGTCGAGCTGGCCGCCGAGGTGGGGCACGAGCTGCCGAGCACCGATCCGGAGGCGCTCGGCCGGTGGTTCGCGGAGGCGGCGCACTCCGGTTCGCTGGAGCGCTACCTGGAGACGTTCGCGCACACCGTCGCGGTCATGCAGACCGCTGCGGCGCTGCGCCGGGTGGCCCGTGAGTGCGCGCTCGACCTGGCCGCCGACGGTGTGGTGTACGCCGAGGTCCGGTTCGCCCCCGAGCAGCACCTGGAGCAGAACCTCACCCTGGACGAGGTGGTCGAGGCGGTCGTCGCCGGGTTCGTGGAGGGCAGCGCGGAGGCCGCTGCGGCGGGCACCCCGATCCGGGTCGGCACCCTGCTCACCGCGATGCGGCACGCCGCCCGGTCGCAGGAGATCGCCGAGCTGGCCGTCCGGCACCGCGACGCCGGGGTGGTGGGCTTCGACATCGCGGGTGCCGAGGCCGGTTTCCCGCCCACCCGCCACCTGGACGCCTTCGAGTATCTCCAGCGGGAGAACTTCCACTTCACCATCCACGCCGGTGAGGCGTTCGGCCTGCCGTCTATCTGGCAGGCGATCCAGTGGTGCGGGGCGGACCGGCTCGGCCACGGGGTGCGGATCGTCGACGACATCACCCCGGGTCCGGTGCCGACGCTCGGCCGGCTGGCCGCGTACGTGCGGGACAAGCGGATCCCGCTGGAGCTGTGCCCGTCGTCGAACGTGCAGACCGGCGCGGTGGCGTCGATCGCCGAACACCCGATCGGGCTGCTGCGCGAGCTGCGGTTCCGGGTGACGGTGAACACCGACAACCGGCTGATGAGCGGCACGTCGATGTCGCGTGAGATGGCGCTGCTGGTGGAGAACTTCGGCTACGGCTGGAAGGAACTCCAGTGGTTCACGGTCAACGCGATGAAGAGCGCCTTCATCCCGTTCGACGAGCGGTTGGCGATCATCGACGAGGTGATCAAGCCGGCGTACGCGAAGCTGATCGGCTGACTCAGCGGTGCGGGTGGCCGGCGACCAGGTCGGCCACCCGGCGCAGGATCTCCCGCGCGTGGGCCGCCTCGGCGCCGAGGCCGGTCTGCCGGCGCAGCACCGCCGGTTCGGCGCGCAGCAGTGACACCCCGCGCCGGATCAGCACCTTCGGTGCCTTGCGCTGCTCGGACAGGTCGCGGGCCAGCCGGCGGACGAAGGTCGCCCCGCGCGGTCGACGCAGCGCGTACGCCCCGGCGAGCAGCCCTCGTCGGCGGCACTCCTCGACGATGTCGGCGGCGAAAATCCCTTCGGCGATGAAAAGTGGCGATCCGGTCACGTCAAATGGCCGGGTGGCCACCCGACGATCCGCACCGATCGCATAGACGGGCACTTCGGCCCGGCCCTGCTGGGCCAGTCGGTCAATTGTCTCCACGGCCGTTCCCGCGTCCCACGACTCGGGCGCGTCCCAGTCGACCAGTCCGTTTCGTCGCGGCAACGTAGGGTCATCACCGTTCTTGTAGAAGTCGTCCAGGCAGAGCACGGGAAGACCGGTTCGTTGCGCTATGTACGACTTTCCGGACCCGGAGGGGCCGGCGAGGAGCACGACGCGGTGGCGATAATCCATTACTTTGGGTAACTCCGGAAAGACGGATTGCGATCAAATTGCATCAACATCTCATCACACCTCCGGCGACCGACAACCTGGGCTTTCTCTTTCAGGGGAGGCGTGATGGAATCTCGGAGGTCCGACCCGCCGGGTCGGCTGCTGGGCGTTGCCCGTGGCAACGCGGAGACGCTGTAATCGCGAGGGCGGTGACGTGAGCAAACGGCCAACGACGGCGAACTCCTTCCTGTCGCGTCTGCGTCGGCCGGCCGGTCGGCTCCGCGACATGCCGATCTGGTCCAAGCTCGGGCTGATCATGATCGTGCCGACCATCGCCACGGTCGTCGTGGGCACCAGCGGGCTGGTGGACCACCTGCAGACGCTCAACAACGCCAACCGGGCCGGCGACCTGGCCAACCTGGTGGGTTACTCCGGTGACCTCGTCAACACCCTCCAGGACGAGCGCACCAACGCCGTCCTCCTGCTCGGGTCGCCGAAGGGGCAGGCCCGCGCGCAATACCAGGAGGCGTACAACCGGGTCAACCAGCGGGTCGACCAGTCGAAGTCGCCCTACTCGCAACAGCGCGCCGAGATCGAGGGCCTGCCGGCGACCCTGGAGGCGCAGCTCGACCGGATCGACAGCGACCTGACGGAGATGCCCGGCATCCGCAGCCAGGTCTACAACGGCAAGCTCCGGCTCAGCGAGGCGGTCAGCCGGTACACCGGCCTGATCAACAATCTGATCACCATCCGTGACTCGGCCACCCAGCTCGCCGGTGACAACGACCTGAGCGACCAGATGCGCGCCGCCGCCGCGATGGCCCGCGCCAAGGAGTACGCCTCCGTCCGCCGGATCGCGGTGCACCAGGTGCTGCTCCAGAAGGCGTACACGCCCGCCCTGCGGGAGCTGTACATCTCCAGCAACACCGGTGAGCAGCAGGCCCTGCAGAGCTTCCAGGCGGTGGCCAGTCGCGCCGAGCGTGAGTTCCAGGACCAGACCATCTCCGGCTCCGACCGGCGTCAGGCGGACATCTACGCCGGCCAGGTCAGCGCGCTCAACAGCGACAAGCTCGACGGCCTCACCTTCAGCACCGACCAGTGGGACGCGGCCATGGTCGCGTACGCCCAGCTCAACCGGTCCGTGGAGGTACGCCTCGACAGCGACGTCGTCGCCAAGGCCGACGAGTTGCGCTCCGACGTCCAGCGTCAGGTCTTCCTGGAGACCGGCCTGCTGCTCAGCATGCTGCTGCTGGCGATCCTGTTCGCCTACCTGGTCGCCCGCTCGATGGCCCGCTCCCTGCGCGAGCTGCGTCAGGGTGCCCTGTCGATCGCCCAGTTCGGGCTGCCGCAGGCGGTGGCCCGGCTGCGGGACCCGCAGTTCACCGGGCAACAGTCCCCGGCCCAGTTGGCCAACCAGATCGCCGAGCCGCTGCCGGTGCGCAGCCGCGACGAGTTCGGCCAGGTGACCGAGGCGTTCAACGCCGTCCACCTGGAGGCCGTCCGGACCGCCGCCGAGCAGGCCGCACTCCGCTCCTCGGTCGCGACGATGTTCGTCAACCTCGCCCGCCGCTCGCAGATCCTGGTCGACCGGCTGATCGGTCACCTGGACCGGCTGGAGCGCGGCGAGGAGGACCCGGACCGCCTGGCCGAGTTGTTCCAGCTTGACCACCTGGCCACCCGGATGCGCCGTAACGACGAGAACCTGCTGGTCCTCGCCGGTGCCGACTCCACCCGGGTGCAGCGCGAGCCGGCCGCCCTCATCGACGTGCTGCGTGCCGCCCAGTCCGAGGTCGAGCACTACACCCGGATCGAGTTCGGGGTCATCGACCGCGACATCGAGGTCTCCGCGCACGCGGTCAACGACCTGGTCCACCTGGTCGCCGAGCTGTTCGACAACGCCACGGCGTTCTCCCCGCCGGACTCCCAGGTGATGGTCGAGGCCCGCCGGGTCGGCGACCGCGCGTCGCTCTACGTCGAGGACCGGGGCATCGGCATCAGCGCCGAGCAGTTGTCCGACCTCAACGAGCGGCTGGCCACCCCACCCCAGGTGGACGTGGCCGTCTCCCGGATGATGGGCCTGGTCGTGGTGGCCCGGCTGGCCTCCCGGCACGGCGTCAAGGTCGAGCTGCGGCCCGGCACCGACCGGGGCACCGTGGCCGAGGTCGTCCTGCCCACCTCGGTGCTGGTGCCGCGTGCCCTCACCGGCCGGGCCCCGGGCACCCCAGGACTGCCGGGCCCCGGCCCCCAGTTCGGCGGTGCCGCGCCGGCCTTCGGTGGTTCCGCCCCGACCCCGGCGTTCGGCGGCAACGGCACCTCGCCGGCCTTCGGTGGCAACGGCACGTCGCCGGCCTTCGGTGGCGCCGGCACGGCCCCGGCCTTCGGCGGTGCCGGTGCCCCGCCGGCCTTCGGTGCGCTGCCCGCGCTCGGCAACGGCCAACCGCCCGCCCCCCGACAGGGCGATTCCGGCAACCAGGTCACCCTCGGCGGCCGGCCCTTCGACCCGGCTCCGCGCAACGGCTCCGCCGGCCCGGCCAACGGCGGGCGCGGTCTGCCCGCCTGGTCGGACCTCACCGGTGCCAGCGGGATCAACGGCAGCGACGGGTTCACCCCGCGACCCACCAACGGGCAGTCGATCGATCCGCTGCCCCAACGACGCAGCACCGACGACCCGGACAACACCGCCCAGCAGCCGGTCATCCCGCGTCAGCTGCCGAGCAGCCCGGAGGCCCGGCCGTACAGCTCTCCGCCGGTCCCGCCGGTGTCGGCACCGCCGCTGCCGCCGGCGTACCCGGTCGCACCGGTCTCCGCCCAGCCCGTGTCGGGTCACCCGGTGTCGGGCCAGCCCGTGTCGGGTCACCCCGTGTCGGGCCAGCCGGTCTCCGGCTACCCGGTTTCCGGTCAGCCGATGTCCGGCTACCCGGTGTCGGCGTCCCCGTACGCCGGTCACCCCGGCCCGGCTGCGCCGGTGTCCGGTTCGCCCGGTGTCCCGCTGCCCTCCCGGCCCACCTCCGGCGGTGCTGCCCCGGGTGCCGGTGCCCCGCCGGCCTGGCCGCCGGTGGCCAATCCCGACCGGGACACGGCCACCCCGCCGGTCCCCGAACGGCTCTCCGCCGCCCTGGACATGACCACCGAGCTGCCCCGGGTGCCGCGCGCCGAGCCGACGCCGGCCCCCCGCCAGCCGACGCCGCCGCCGGTGCGGGCCGCGCAGCCGGCAGCCAACCGGCCGTCAGCGCCGCAGCAGGTCCCCCAGCAGCGGTACGCGGACGAGACGATGGAACTGCCGATCTTCCGGGAGCTGGAGTCGGCCTGGTTCCGCACCCGCAAGCCGGGTCCGGAGGAGTCAACCGGTGCCCGACAGTCGTTGACCAACGGCGCGGGGGCCTCGCAGTCCGCCGTCGACACCGCCATCCACCCGGCCCAGTACACCGCACCAGGGACGACAGGTAGCGCACCGATGGCAGACACCGCGCCGGCCGGGGGCGTGCCGCGTGACAACGGGTCGACAGCGAACGGGGGATTCGCCGGTCGCGGCGACGGCCCGCCGGCCCGCCGCCCCGCCCCTCAACCCCACTCCTGGCAGACCGCCGCCGACGACGGTTGGCGGGCGGCGGTGGCCGCGACCGAGGCACCGGTGGCCGGGACCACCCAGACCGGCCTGCCGAAGCGGACGCCGATGGCGCAGCTGGTGCCAGGGGCGATCGAGAAGCCGGCCGCGTCGGTGCAGCGACGTACGCCGGAGGCAGTCAGGGGTCTGCTCTCGGCCTACCATCGAGGTGTGCAACGCGGCCGGACCACCTCGGACAACCCCACCAACCCGGACGCGACTCCGGGCGGGCAGCAATCCTCGCCGTCTGGCTTCGGCCCGGCGGGCGGGAGCGGGCAGAAGGAGCAAGAAGGATGACAACTACGCAGGATCTTGGTTGGCTGCTGGCCAACTTCGCCGACCGGGTGCCGGGTGTCGCGCACGCGGTCGCGGTATCCGCCGACGGCCTGCTCCTCGCTTCGTCGCGCGACCTGCCCCGGGACCGGGCCGACCAGTTGGCCGCGATCGCGTCCGGCCTGGTCAGCCTGACCCAGGGGGCGGCCCGCTGCTTCGAGGGCGGCGCGGTGTTGCAGACCGTCGTCGAGATGGACAACGGCTTCCTGTTCCTGATGTCCATCTCGGACGGCTCGTCGTTCGCCGTGCTGGCCGCCCGCAGCTGTGACGTCGGTCAGGTCGGTTACGAGATGGCGTTGCTGGTCGACCGGGTGGGCGACGCGCTCACCCCGCAGGCCCGTACGGCTGTCGGGATGATGGGCTGACCGGGCTGACCAGTTGGTCGGCACGGAACGACGACAACAACGACGGGTTCCACCGGGCGAGAGCCGGTGCCGGGGGCGAAGGAGGTGAGTGGCGAGATGGTCGATCGTGACGAACCGACAGGTGCGTTGGTCCGGCCGTACGCCGTGACCCGTGGTCGCACCCGTCCCCGGCTCGACATCGCCCTGGAGGCGCTCGTCGAGACGACGGTGCGCGGTCGCGCTGCTGCCGGTGGCAACGGCGGTCAGGGCCGGGAGCACCAGTACATCGCCGCGCTGTGTGACGGACGTGTGCAGTCGCTGGCCGAGATCGCGGCGCGGATGCAACTCCCGCTCGGTGTGGCCCGGGTGCTCATCGCCGACATGGCGACGGACGGCCTGGTCGCGGTCCACGAGCCGACCATTCTGGACGACTCGGACGACGCGGTGGGCACTGAACTGCTGGAGAGGGTGCTGAGTGGACTTCGCAGGCTCTGACATGTCGCAGCGGCCGCCTGCCCCGAACGGGCGCGTGACGTCGGCGAAGATCGTTATCGCCGGTGGGTTCGGCGTCGGCAAGACGACGCTGGTCGGCTCGGTCTCGGAGATCACGCCGCTGACCACCGAGGCCATCATGACCTCCGCCGGTGTGGGCGTCGACGACACCCGGCAGGTGCCGGGCAAGACGACGACCACGGTGGCGATGGACTTCGGCCGTATCTCGATCGACCGGGATCTGATCCTGTACCTGTTCGGTACGCCCGGTCAGACGCGGTTCTGGTTCATGTGGGACGAACTGGTCCGGGGCGCCATCGGTGCCGTGGTGCTGGTCGACACCCGCCGGTTGGCCGACTGCTTCGCGGCGATCGACTTCTTCGAGCACCGGCGGCTGCCGTACCTGGTGGCCATCAACTGCTTCGACGGGATGCAGTACCACGACCCGCAGGACGTCCGGGACGCGTTGGCGATCTCGACCGATGTCCCGGTGGTGGCCTGTGACGCCCGTAACCGGGAGTCGACCAAGCACGTGCTGATCTCGCTGGTCGAGTACGTCCTCACCATGCGGCGGTCGCGCGCGGTCGCGCCGGCCTGACCGGCTCCGACGCGCCCGGTGGCGGCCCCTGGCCGTTACCGGGCGCGTTCGCGTTCCCCGGCGGTGATCGCGGGCGGGTCGTGCGACGGCTGTGGGGCCACCTGGGCGACCTCGATGCCCCTGGGGTCACCGGGATGCGGACGCGGTGCCGCACGCTCGGTACGACGACGCTGGCCCGGCCGGAAGAACCGGGCCGGGCCAGGGTGGAACCAATCAGACTGTCAGGACCGGTATCCGGCGGAGCGGAACTCGTACTCCCGATCGTCTTCCCGCTCGGTCGGGTCGCGGCTGAAGTCCCAGCCGCCGGCCGCCTCACGGCCGGGCCGGCCGCCGACGGCGAAACCGCCGATCTCCTGCCCACGACGCCAACCCCGGAAGTAGCCGGTGGTGTTCTCGGCGAGGCTCGCGGCGTCCCGGACGATCCGCAGCGGACGCTCCTCGCGCAGCGGCGAGCCGGGAACGAGGTTGGCCTGGGGGACCCGTTTGGGCAGCCCGGCCGAGGTTTCCGCACCCACCGCCGGCTGGGCGACCTTTTCGGCGGCCTGCCAGCCGGTGTCCGCGGTGGACGACCACTCCAGGTCGCTCTCGTCGCCGTGCCCGACGAACCACGCCGACTTCGCCTGGGCGAAGATCAACAGGTCGCCGTCGCCCTCGTCGGAGACCGGTGGCGGGCGGTGCTCCATCGGCGCGGGACGGCGTTCGACCGGCTCCGGTCGCCGCTCCAGGCCCGGCCGCTCGCTGCGTGCCGGCCGCTCGGGCCGGTCGAGAAGTTCCGGCCGCTCGGACCGCTCGGGCCGGTCCAACCGCTCCGGCCGGTCGAGACGCTCCGGCCGCTCGGGTCGGTCCAACCGCTCCGGCCGGTCGAGACGCTCCGGCCGGTCCAGGCGCTCGGCCCGCTCGGGTCGGTCCAGGCGGGCCGGACGGTCGACCCGGGTGGGGCGGTCCAGATGCTCCGGCCGGTCGAGGCGCTCGGCGCGGTCGACCCGGCTGGGCCGACCGGGACGGCCGGCCTCCTCCCGGTCGACCAACCGCAGCGGGGGAGTGTCCAGGTGCGGATCGGCGGGGGCGTCCAAGCCGTCCCGCAACGCCCGGTCGGCCAGCGGTGGCGGCTCCACCAGCCGCAACATCGGCGGCTCCGGGGGCAGGTCGTCGGCCAGCCAGGGCGGGGTGATCCGGCGTCCGGCACCCGGGTCGGCGGGGGCGTCGCCCGCCCGGCCGGCCCGCTCACCATAGGCCGGCACCACCGGGTTGTTGGCCGAGCTGTCGCCCGGATTCTCCGGGTTGTTGACCAGGGGCCAGTTCGCCCGCGAACCCGGCGCAGCGGTGGGCTCCGGCTCGGGGCGGGTGATCGGCACCGGGACGTTCAGGTCGGTCGCGCTGAACCCACCAGTGGGCGTCGAGAGGGCGCCGGTGGTCTTGGGCCGGGGTGGGATCACGGTGCGTTGCCGCTCGGCCCGTGCGTTGTTGATCGCGGCGGTGGTCAGCGTCGGCCGGAACGGCTCACCGGCCTCGGCGGGCGGCACGTTGCCGCGCTGTGCCGGGGCGATCGGGGTGATCCCCGGAGGAGGCGGTGGCGGAGCCGAGACGGGCCGGTTCGCCGGGGCGTCCATCCCGCGCCGGATCGGCGGAATCATGGTGGTCGGCGCGTCCGAACCCCCACGCCGGCCCGGCGGCATGCCCTGGTCCGTACGCGCGGGTGGTGCCGAGGTCGGCAGGTTGGCGGCGGCAGCCGGGGTCACCGGTTGGGGGGCCACCGGCGGTGGGGCGATCGGGGCGGGGGCCACCGGCGGCGGCCCGAGCGGTCGGGGCGCCGCCGGCATCGCCCCGCCGGGGACCGGCTCGGGACGGCTCCGCCGGCCGGTCGGGACCGGCGGAGCCGGCTCTGCGGTTCGGACCGGCCGCAGGCCGGGACCGGTGCCACTGATGCCGGTCAGCTCGCCGACCTGCTCGCCCCGGCGGGCGGCAGCCCGGCGGCCGGGCATGGGACTCGAGGCGCTGACCCGGGTGCTGAGCGCGCCCACCAGGGCCTCGCAGCCGGCGTCACAGGCGCGCACCGCAGCGACCGACTGCCGGACGGTCTCGGCGACGGCGGACGTGAGCGCCCGGTTGACGGTGGCCCGGCGCGGGGTCTCGGAGATGGCGACCCGCAGCGCGGTGACCGCCGCCTCGATCTCCCCGGCCTCGGCCACCCCGTCGGCGGTGAGGTGTGCGGTGACCGCCTCGGCGGCGACCGACATGTCGCGGCCCCGGGCCGCCGTGCCGGTGAGCATGTTCGGCTCGGGCAGCGCGTCGAGGACGGCCAACGCCACCGGATCAGCCGGGTCCGGGTACGCCCGCAGGGCGGCCGGATACAACTCGCGGAGCACCTCGCGCAGGGCCACGGCGGCGGAGTGCCGGCCGCTGGACAGGGCGGCGTGCGCGGCGAGGACCTGCTTGAAGCCGGCCAGGTCCCGGGGAGCGGGCAGGGTGACCGCGGAGAGCGCGCCGGCCTGGAGGGCGCGGGCCAGGCCCACCGCCCGCCGCTCGGCCGGCGCGGACTGCATCTCCTCCAGGGAGTCGTCGTCGGCGAACCGCTCGGCGAAGTCGTCGACCGAGTCGTCGTCGGCGATCGCCAGTGGACGGCCCGCCGCGCTCAGCAGTGAGGTGACCGTGTGGTCGTCGCTGTCGGCCGCGATCGCCACGCCGCTCGGCCCGCCCGACCGTTCCACGAGCAGCGTGACGAGCTGGGCGTAACCCGCCGCGTCGTCGCTGATCTCGTAGACGTGCAGCAGACGGCCTGCGTCGTCGACCACGGCGGACGTCAGCGTCGATCCGGCCGAGGCCGGTCGGTCGGCCGGATCTGCCGAGGCCAGACCGCAGTACACGCGCACGAGCGCCACGGCGTCGTCCTCCTCCCGGGACACAGGTCTATTCTCTGCCAGCCACTGATGCTCCCCGTTCGGGGTCAGTCGCGCCAGTCCACGACGGCAGAGATCTTGCCGACAATGGTGCGCCACCCCAAGCTTGCGGTCTGGGCACCGATTTTCTTCAGCCGCCTACGGCCGAGAAATCCACCGACTCCGCCGTTGACAGAAGCGCGCAGCGCCTCGTCGAGATCGTCCAGGCTGGAGCCGGCCGAGAGCATGTCCAGCACGGCGGGTAGCCGCAGCGCGTACGACAGGTCACGGGCGACCTCGCCGGCCTCGATCAGCAGGGTCGGGTCCCACGTGTCGTGCCCACCGCGCAGGTTCTCCACGACCAGGTCGAGTTCGTAGGTGTCCTCGTCGCGCGGGGCGATGTCGGCCGGCTCCACCCGTTCGGACAGTTCATTCCAACCGTCCAGTTGAGACAGGTCGTTGGGTGCCCCGGAGCGGATGAAACTGACGAGCGACTCGGGCGTCTTGAACAGCAGCAGCCGGCCCTTGTGGCTCAGGAAGACCGGCACCTCCTCGTCGCCGTCGGTGTCGTCGTCGGCATCCGCGTCCTCGTCGGCGTCCGAGGCGTCGGTGTCGTCGTCGGCGTCCGAGGCGTCGGCGTCGAGGGTGTCGGTGCCCTTGCCACCGGCGCGCTTGCCGTCGCTCACGCCCTTGCGGTCCTCGTCGTCCTCGTCCTCGGCGGAGAGTGCGGCGAACTCCTCGTCGAGGATCACCACCTCGTCGTCGTCCTCGGCCTCGACGACCTGGCGGCGGGCCAGGAAGGGGTCGTCCTCGTCGCGCTCGGCGACGTCCGTCGGGGTCAGCTCGCGTGCCGCCCGGTACGCCCGGAGGGTGAAACCGGTGCCGGCGGGCAGGGCGATCTCGACCGGATCGATGCTCAGCTCGTCCCAGAGCGAGCGGTCGGCCGGGCCGGACTCCACGTCGGGCGCGGTCGGCCCATCGGTGTCGCCGAGCTCGGGTTCGTCGGCGTCGGGCCGTTGGGGCGACTGGCGGGCCACGCTGACCTCCGTGTGCGTCGGGTTACCCACTCGGCGGCATGCGGTCGCCGAGTGACTCTGGGCACATACCCTAATGGGCGGCCGGCCGTGGGCCGACCCCGCACCCCGGCGAGGCCCGGAACCCGTGCCTGCTGGCGGTCCGGGCGGCCGACAAGTAGCGTTGCTACGCATGAAGGCTCAGGCGTTGCACGGCCACCTCGACGCCCTGTTGCTGGCCGTGCTGGAGCAGGGCGAACTGCACGGCTACGCGGTCATCGAGGCGCTGCGCGCCCGCAGCGCGGGCCAGCTCGATCTGCCGACCGGCACCATCTATCCGGCGTTGCGTCGGTTGGAGCGGGCCGGCCACGTGGTCAGTTCCTGGAGCACGGTCAACGGGCGGGAGCGGCGGACGTACCGGCTCACCGACTCCGGTCGGGCGTCGCTGGCCGGCGAACGGGCCGGGTGGCGCGAGTTCAGTGCCACCGTCGGCCGGTTCCTCGACCCTGCCGGCCCGCCCGCCACGCCGGCCTGACCCCGCAGCGTCAGCGGGTGGCGACCAGCCAGAAGCGGGTGGCCCGGAAGAGCGCGAAGTGGGCGGCACCGGCCAGCACCGCGCCGACGATCATCGGAGGCCAGGTCAGGGCGGCCTCCCACAGCGCGATCGACCAGCCGAAGAGGGCCACCCCGGCGACCGCGCCGAGAGCCAGGGTGCCGGTCAGTCCCCAGCCGAGCAGCCGGTTCACGGATGTGCCGGCCCGACCGCGACGGGCCGCCCAACGCCCGGACACCAGGGCGGCCAGCGCGACCGCGGCCACGGTCAGCCAGATGCCGTGCATCGAGCCGGCGAGCACCTGGTAGCCGGCGGGCGGGGGCGGCCCACCGCTCCAGCTCGACCCCTGCCAGGTCAGGTCACCGCAGGCCGCCAGCAGCACGGCGATCACCAGCGCCCGCCGGGCCAACCCGCGCAGCGTCCCGGCGGCCAACTCCGCCTGGTAGGCCGGAGCAAGTTCGGCAGGCGAGCCGAAGTCGACCACGGCCCGTCGTTCGGCCTCCCGCGCCGGCAGGCCACCGTCCCGGTACGCCTCGGCGGCGTCGTCCAGCGCGTCCCGTACCTCGCGGATGAGTTCGGTCCGTAGCCGCGTCGGACCGTGCAGCCGGGACTCCAGATCCCGCAGCCGCTCGTCGATTCCTACCTCGTCGCAGGCGCGCATGGCATCACCCTGCCACGACCGGGCGGGCCGCGCGTCGGGGAGATTCCCGGACCCGGGCTCCGGTGTGGGGCGGCTCCGGGACGCGGGCCGGGGTCGGCTCGTTCAGGGCGTCAGCGTCAGGTATCCGCGCTCGGCGGCCTCCTGGAGCACCCACTGGTCCCGGTACCAGCCGGCGGTGGTGACCAGATCGGCGTGCCGCCCCCGCTGGACGATCCGGCCGGCGTCCAGGACCACGACCTCGTCCATCCCGGACAGGCCGCTGAGCCGGTGGCTGATCAGCAGCACGGAGTGCCCGGCGGGGGTGGCTGCCAGCACTCCGGCGAGTACCGCGTCGGCGGCGACCGGGTCGAGACCCTCGGTCGGTTCGTCCAGCACCAGGACGCCGGGCGCGGCGAGCAGTGCCCGGGCCAGCGCGAGCCGCTGCCGCTGCCCGCCGGAGAGCTGACCGCCCTCCTCGCCGACCATGGTGTCCCAACCGTCGGGCTGGTCCGTCACCCAGTCCAGCAGGCCGGCGGCGCGGGTCGCCGCGGCCAGCTCGGCCTCGTCCGCGTCGGGCCGGCCGAGCAGCAGGTTCTCCCGCACCGACGCGTGGAAGACGTACGCCTCGGCGAACAGGCCGCCGATCGCCCGGGGCAGCTCCTCGGGCGGGTACGCCGACACGTCCCGACCGGCCAGGGTGACCCGGCCGGTGTCGGGTCGTACCGCCCCGGTCAGCACCGCGGCCAGGGTGCTCTTGCCGGCGCCGCTCGGCCCGACGACCGCGATCCGGCGGCCGGCGGGCAGGTCGAGGTCGAATCCGGCGAGGGCGGGCGCGGCCCCCTCCCGGTACCGCACGACGACCCCGTCGAACCGCACGTCGCGCGCCGCCGCCCCCACGCCCCCCGGGCCATCGGCGTCCCCCGGAGCACCGGCGTCCCCCGGGCCACCGCCGTCCCCCGGGCCACCGGCGGCTCCCGGGCCACCGGCGGCTCCCGGACCACCGGCGGCTCCCGGGCCGGCCGCGCCGGTGGGGTCGTCGAGCAGGGCGGCGACCCGGGACAGGCCCGCGCGGAGCTGGGTCCACTGCCGCGCCGCGCCGACCAGCGCCAACGTGATCTCCACCGCGGCGAGGGTGCCGACGGCGAGCACCCCCACCAGCACCCCGGCCACGTCGGCGCGGAGGGCGGCGAGCACCACCCCGGCGGCGGTCAGTCCGGCCACCAGCACCCCGGCCGCGTCCACCGCGAATCCGGTCGCGGCGAGCCGGCGCTCCAATCGGGCCAGCCGGTCGGCGCGGCGGGTCGCGGCCCGCAGCGCCTGGCCGGTGGCCCCGAAGGCGGCCAGGTCGGCGGCACCGTGGGTGAGGTCGACGGCGTCGGTGGCGAGCGCCCCGCGCAGCGGTGCCACCTCGTCGGCGGCCCGGCGGGTCAGCGCGGTGGCCAGCACCGGCAGTGCCACCCCGGTGACCAGCAGCCCGACCGCGAGCACCCCGGCCGAGGGCAGCGAGATCAGGGCGGCCCCACCGACGGCGAGCACCCCGACCAGGGCGGCTGCCGCCCCGGGCACGAGCACCCGGAGCAGCAGGTCCTGCACCGCCTCGACGTCGGAGACCAGCCGGCTCAGGGCGTCCCCGGTGCGCTGGCCGGCCGGGGTGGGCCGGGCGGCGAGGGTGGCGAAGACCCGGGCCCGGACGTCGGTGACCAGGCGGAGCACGGCGTCGTGCCCGGCGAGCCGTTCGGTGTAGCGCAGCACGCCCCGGCTGACCGCCAGCGCCCGGACGGCCACGATGGCGACCGTCAGCCGGTCCAGCGGTGGCTGGCCGGCGGCGCTCATCAGCAGCCAGGTGGCGGTGGCCATCAGGGCCAGTCCGGCGAGTTCGGTGGCCGAGGCGAGCAGTCCGGCCCCGAGCAGTCGGCCCAGGTACGGCCGGGCCAACCGCAGCACCACCCGCTCGGGCCGCGCGGCAGGGACGGGTCCGGGGTTCATCGGCGGGCCTCCCGCGCCAGGGAAGGGGCGGCTCGGGTCGGCGTGACGGAGGCGGGTCGGGCGCTCATCGGCCGGCCTCTGCGGCCGGGGTCAGCTCGGTCACCCGCCCGGCGGCGACGTGCAGGACCCGGTCGGCGTCCGCCAGGAGGGCCGGCCGGTGCGCCACCAGCAGGGCGGTGCGACCGGCCACCAGCCGCCGGGTGGCCGCCAGGACGATGGTCTCGCTGGCGGTGTCCAGCCGGGCGGTCGGCTCGTCGAGCAGCACGAGCGGGGCGTCCCGGAGGAAGGCGCGGGCCAGGGCGACCCGCTGCCGTTGACCGCTGGACAGCCCGTGGCCGCGCTCGCCGAGCAGGGTGCCCAGCCCGTCGGGCAGGGCCGTCACCACGTCGTCCAGTGCGGCGTCGGTGACCGCGCGGGCCAGGGTGGCGTCCGGGGTGTCGGGCGCGCCCAGCCGGATGTTGTCGGCAAGCGTGGCGGCGAAGAGGTGGGCCCGCTGCGGCACCCAGGCGATCTGCCGACGCCAGTCGTCGGGGTCGACGTCGGCCAGGTCGACCCCGGCGACGGTGATCCGGCCGGCGGTGGGCGTGACGAAGCCGAGCAGCAGGCCGAGCAGGGTGCTCTTGCCGGCGCCGCTCGGCCCGACGACGGCGATCCGTTCGCCCGGTCGGATGGTGAGCGTGACGTCCCGCAAGGCGGTGGTCCGCTCGTAGGCGACGGTGACGTCGGTGAACACGATCTCGCCCGCCCCGGACGGCGTACCGACGCGTGCCCCGACCCCCGCCGGGCCGGCGGGCACCCCGGCGGCGGGGCCCCCGGCCGCCGCTGCGGTCGGGTCGGCGGGTACGGCGGAGACGGTCAGCGCCTCGTCCAGCGCGGTGAGCCCCTCCATGCTGGCGTGGAACCGGCTGCCGGCGGCCCGCAACGGCAGGTACGCCTCCGGGGTGAGCAGCAGCACCAGCAGCGCGGTGGCCAGGGTGATGCCGCCGTCGAGCAGCCGGATGCCGACCGGCACCGCGACCAGCGCCACCGACAGGGTGGCGACCAGTTCCAACACCAGCGCGGAGAGGAAGGCGATCCGCAGGGTCTTCATGGTGGCGACCCGGTGCCCGTCGGCCATCCGGCGGACCACCTCGGTCTGCGTCCGGGCCCGGCCGAACGCGCGCAGGGTGGGCAGCCCGGCCACCATGTCGAGGAAGTGCCCGCCGAGCATCGACAGCCGCCGCCACTGCCGTTCGGTGGCGGCCTGGGCCTGCCAGCCGAGCAGCGCGCCGAAGACCGGGATCAGCGGGATGGTGAGCACGATGATCAGGGCCGAGCTCCAGTCGGCGAAGACCAGCCGGGCCAGCACGGCGGCCGGCACGGTGACGCTGAGCACGAGCTGGGGGAGGTAGCCGGTGAAGTAGGCGTCCAACGCGTCGAGGCCGCGCCCGGTGAGGGTGGCGAGCTGGCCGGCCCGCTGGCCGGCGACCCAGCCGGGCCCGTGCCGGCCGACGGCGGCCAGCAGGTCGGCGCGGAGGGTGGCCTTCACGGTGGCGGCGGCCCGTGCGGCGGCGGTGCCCTGCCCCCAGGTGACCAGGGCCCGACCGCCGACGGCGGCGACGAAACCGGCCAGCGCGGTGGTGTCCAGCCGGCCGTCGATGGCGGTCGCGAGCACCGTGGCCAGGGCGGTGGCCTGCGCGACGACCAGTAGCGCGGTGAGCCCGCCGAGGGCGGCGAGCACGGCGAGGTCGCGCCGGGCCGCGGGGACCCGGCGCAGCAGACGCGGGTCGAAGGGACGGCGGTTCACCAGTACACCGGTGCCCTGCCGTCGGTCCGTCCCCGGAACACCCACCAGCACATTGCCTGGAAGCCTAGTAGGGCCGGCAGGAGGGGCAGCAGCAGCCAGCCCAGCAGCTGCAAGGTCGGCCCGCTGGCCGCCGCGTCGGTGACGCCGACGGTGGCCGCCGGGTCGACCGTGGAGACCAGCACGGCCGGCCAACGGGCCACCCCGACCAGCGCCACCGGCAGCGCCAGGGTAGTGCCGGTGGCGGCCAGGGCCACCCCGGGTCGGCCCCGGTGCAGCGCCGCGCGGGCCGCAACCAGCGCCCCGACCAGCGCCACCAGCAGCAGTACGGCGGGAAGCGGCTGGCTGGTCGCTGCGCGTACCCGGTCGGAGAGCAGGCCCAGCGCGGCGGCCGTGGTGACGGCGGCGAGCGACCCGGCGAGCAGCCGGCGGGCCAGCCGGGCGGTCACCGGGGCGTCGGCGGTCGGCAGCCGCAGGGTGAGGAAGGTCGCACCGTGCGCGGCGACGAGGACGAGCAGGGCGAGCCCGGTGGCGGCGACGAACGGGGTGGCCAGGTGGCTCTGCCCGGCGACGTGACCGTAGGTGTCGATCGGCAGGCCCTGGAGCAGCCCGGCGAGCAGGGCACCCCAGCCGAACACGGCGAGTGCGCTGCCGACCACGACCACCCGGTCCCAGCCCCGGCGGGCGGCCGGCCCGGTCGGCCGACTGCGCTGCTGCACCCCGGCGGTGACCAGGATCACCCCGGCCAGCGCTCCGGCCACGGCGGGGTAGTAGCCGGAGAGGAGTTCGCCCTCCAGGGTGGGGAAGACGCCGAAGAGGATGCCGACGGCGGCCACCAGCCACACCTCGTTGCCGAGGAAGAAGGGGCCGAGGGCGGTGAGCCCGGCGCGGTGGGCGGTCGGGGTGTCCCGCCGGGCGAGCAGCAGCCCGACGCCGTAGTCGTAGCCGGCGAGGACGAGGTAGCCGGCGAAGAGGAGGCCGAGCAGGGCGTACCAGAGGAGGGGCATCGGGGTCCTCTCAGGCGAAGGCGCGGGCCGGCCGGGGTTCGTCGTCGTCGAGGACGCCGGGCGGGCGGCCGAGCGCCGGGTCGGTGGCGCCCCGGGCGGCGTGCCGGGCGAGCAGCGTCCAGTTGGTGACGGCGAGGGTGCCGAGCAGCAGGCTGAAACCGATCAGCGAGGCGAGCATCAGGCCGGGGTCGACGTCGGAGACGGCCCGGTCGGTGGGGAGCAACCCGTACGCGGCCCAGGGCTGCCGGCCGACCTCCCGGGCGAGCCAGCCGAGGATGACCGCGACGAAGGGCAGTGGCAGGGCGCACAGGGTCAGCCAGAGCGGGAACCGCAGCCGGATCACCAGGTCCCGCCAGAGCAGCGGCAGCAGCAGCCAGACGCAGCCCAGGGTGAACCCGATGAGGATCATGAAGCCGAGCCCGACGTTGGACAGCGCCGGCGGGGTGTAGTCACCGGGGCCGAACCGGGTGGTCCACTCGGCGATGCGGGCGTCGGCGGTCGGGCCGGCGTCGAACTTGGTGGGTTGCAGGTCGCCGACCGGGCCGAACTGGGCGAAGCCGAACCCCTGCACCAGGCTGACCGACAGGGCGGCGGTGACCAGCCCGATCCGCAGCGAGGTGCGGTGCAGGGCGAAGTCGGCGGTCCGTCGGATCAGGTGCCAGGCGCTGACCGAGGCCATCAGCATGCCGCCGGTGAGCAGGCTGGCGGCGATCACGTGGCCCAGCGCCATGCCGAGGGTGGGGTTGGTGAGCAACGCTCCGAAGTCGGTCAGGTGGGCGACCCCGTCACGCACCCGGAAGCCGACCGGGTGCTGGAGCCAGGCGTTCGCCACCATGATCCAGAAGGCCGAGGCGTACGCGGTGAGTGCGACCCCCCAGAGCAGCGCCAGGTGTACGCCGCGCCGCAGCCGGTGCCAGCCGAAGATCCACATGCCGAGGAACGTCGACTCCAGGAAGAACGCCACGAGCGTCTCGATCGCCAGCGGGGCCCCGAAGACGTTGCCGACGTAGCGCGACAGCCCGCTCCAGTTCAGCCCGAACTGGAACTCCAGCAGGATGCCGCTGGCGATGCCGAGCACGTAGTTGATCACGTAGAGCTGGCCCCAGAACCGGGTCAGCCGTTCCCACTGCGGGTTGCCGGTGACGAACCAGGCGGTCTGCATGCCGACCAGCAGGGTGACCAGCCCGAGGGTGACCGCCACGAAGAGGAAGTGGATCGAGGTGGTGGTGGCGAACTGGAGGCGCGCGAGGAGCAGGGTGTCCATGACCGCTCTCTAACGTAGTCCCGCTTTTCGTAGGCAGCCTACACGTAGGCTCGCTACCTATCCATCCGCACGGCATCGCCGCCAACTCCGGCGGACGGGACGGATCAGGCAGGCAGGGCGCGATCGGCGGGACAGGGCGCGATCGGCGGGGCAGGGCGCAGCCGATCCAGCCGGGTGGCCGCCGGCTGCGCGGTCTGCTGACCGACCAGCGCGACCGGGCCGCCGCCCTGGTCCGTGGTCCGGCGGCGTGCGGCGGTCCGGCGGCGCGCGGTCGGGCCGGCCGGCTGCGGTCAGCTCAGGAAGAGGGAGATCGGGAGGGCGGCCAGGGTGGTGGTCACCGCCAGCGCGGCGGCCCCGAGCAGCCGGGGCGGCCGGTCGGCGACCAGCAGCC
Organism: Micromonospora sp. NPDC049081; assembly: GCF_040648835.1. Lineage (NCBI taxonomy): Bacteria > Bacillati > Actinomycetota > Actinomycetes > Micromonosporales > Micromonosporaceae > Micromonospora > Micromonospora sp. NPDC049081. The sequence continues at coordinate 46,663 of NZ_JBEZEK010000011.1, forward strand.
GCTGCATCCGGACGTCGAGGTCGCGGTCGCCCATGCCGAGCGCGCCGGCCGGGGTGACCCGGTGCCCGGCGGCGGCGAACCGGCGCAGCGCACCCGCCAGCGGGGCGTCGGCGTGCAGCTCACGGGCCTTGTCGTCGGCCCGCATCTCGACCAGCAGGGCCACCCGCTCGTGGGCGGCGCGGACCCACCGGAACCACGGCAGCGCCCGGCACAGCGCGGTGAACGGCAACAGCACCAGGTCGTGGCGCTCCTGGGCGTGCGCCCGCTCGTGGGCGAGCACCGCCGCCAGCTCGGCCCGGTCCAGCAGGCTGAGCGTGCCGGCGCTGACCACCACCCGGGGGCGCACCCCGGGCAGGCAGTACGCGGCGGCGCCGGGGTGGTCGAGGACCAGCGCGCCGGGAATCGTCGGGTCCCGGCGGGCGACCAGGGTGAGCAGGTCCCGGTGCCGACGCTGGGCGCTCACGGCGGCGTGCACGCTGCGGACGGTGGTGCCGAGCAGCACCGCGCCGATGCCGAAGCCGACCCCGACCAGGCCGAGGTGGACGGCGGTCACCCCGGCCGGCAGGGTGCCGTGGGCCAGGTCGTCGGCGAGGGCCAGCAACGCCCCGCCGGTCGGCCGGTCGTACGCGGTCAGCCCGAGCGCCATCGGCAGGCCCATCGCGGACAGGCCGAGGGCCAACCCGACCGCCTGCCAGCAGACGATCGCGACCCGGGGGGCCCGCCACGTCCAGGTGGACCCGGCCAACACCTGCGCGGTCAGCCAGCAGGCCAGGATCGCCCCGGCGAAGTGCACGGCGTACGCCATGGTGGCCGCCCTACCGGTCCGTCGCCTCGTCGGCGGTCCGGGCCCGGCCGGTGCGGGGGTCCCCGACCCGGTCGGTCAGCCCGGCCTCGTGCCGCCCGGTCCCGGAGTCCGGCCGGGCGTCCTGCCGGGCCGGCGTGCCGGCGTCGGGTCCGGCCGGTGCGGGGCCGGTCAGCCCCGCCTCCGCGCCGAGCGCCGCCCGCAGCACCTCGGCCTCGGTGCCGGTCACCGAACGGGCGAAGCGCACCAGCGCGGCGTCCCGGCTGCCGCCGAGGTCGAGGGCGTCGAGCATGAGTCGGGCGATGTGCGCCTCCCGGCTGGCGGCGGCCCGGTAGCGCCAGGCCCGCCCCTCGCGTTCCCGCTGCACCATGCCCTTGCCGGCGAGCCGGTCCAGCACGGTCATCACCGTCGTGTACGCCAACTCGCGCCCGTCCAGGGCCTCGGCGACCTCCCGCACGGTCACCCCGTCCGACGTGCCCGGGACCACGTCCCACAGCACGTCCATCACCGCCCGCTCAAGATCACCCAACCGCGTCACCCGGCAATCCTACCCCCGGTAGTACGACCGGCTGTCGGACCATCGGGCGGGCCGACACCCCGACCGACCCGTGCCGCCCCGACCGACCCGTGCCGCCCCGACCGACCCGTGCCGCCCCGACCGACCCGTGCCGCCCCGGCCCACCGGCGACCCGGCCGGTCAGACCCCCTTGGGATGCCAGACCGTCTTGGTCTCCAACAGCGCGGTCATCCGGCCCAGGCCCGGGTCACCCGCCCAGTCGTGGTCGGCCGGCAGCGGCCGGAGCACCCGCTTGAGGTTCTCCGCCGCCCCGGCCTCCAGCTCGGTCGCCAACTCCCGGTCGGTCACCCCGGCCAGGTCGATCGCGTTGACGTCCAGGTGCGCGGCGAGCGTCGGCGCGGTCTCGGTGATCCGGCCGGTGAGCAGGTTGACCACCCCACCCGGCAGGTCCGAGGTGGCCAGCACCTCGGCCAGGGTCACCGCCGCCAACGGGGCCGACGGGGAGGCCGCCACCACCACCGTGTTGCCGGTGACGATGGCCGGGGCGATCACGCCGACCAGGCCGAGCAGCGCCGGGGATTCGGGGGCCACCACCGCCACGACCCCGGTCGGCTCGGGCGCGGACAGGTTGAAGTAGGGCCCGGCGACCGGGTTCGCGCCGCCGTACACCTGGGGGAGCTTGTCGGCCCAGCCGGCGTACCAGACCCAGCGGTCGACCGCCGCGTCCACCTCGCCGCCGGGGACGCCGAGCGCCACGAACTGCTCGCGGCGGCCCTCCAGCATCTCGGCCACCCGGTAGAGGATCTGACCCCGGTTGTACGCGGTCGCCCCGGACCACCCCTTGACGGCGGCGCGGGCGGCGACCACGGCGTCCCGCGCGTCCTTGCGGGAGGCCAGTGACACGTTCGAGTCCTGCACGAGATACGACCGTCCCGACTCGCTGCGCGGGAACTTCCCGCCGATGAAGAGCTTGTACGTCTTGCGTACCGCGACCCGCTCAGACATTGAGGTACCCCTCCAGCCCGTGCCGGCCACCCTCGCGGCCGTAGCCCGACTCCTTGTAGCCGCCGAACGGCGAGGTCGGGTCGAACTTGTTGAACGTGTTGGCCCAGACCACCCCGGCGCGCAGCCGGTCGGCGGTCCACAGGATGCGCGAGCCCTTGTCGGTCCAGATCCCGGCCGACAGCCCGTACGGCGTGTTGTTGGCCTTCTCCACGGCCTCGGCCGGGGTGCGGAAGGTCAGCACCGACAGCACCGGGCCGAAGATCTCCTCGCGGGCCACCCGGTGCGCCTGGGTGACCCCGGTGAAGATCGTCGGCGCGAACCAGAACCCCCGCTCGGGCAGCTCACACGGCGGCGACCAGCGCTGCGCCCCCTCGGCGGCCCCGGCGTCGGACAGCTCCCGGATGCGGGCCAGCTGGGCGGCCGAGTTGATCGCCCCGACGTCGGTGTTCTTGTCCAGCGGGTCGCCGACGCGCAGCAGCGCCATCCGCCGCTTGAGGGCGTCGAGCACCTGCTCGGCGACGTTCTCCTGGACCAGCAGCCGGGAACCGGCGCAGCAGACGTGGCCCTGATTGAAGAAGATGCCGTTGACGATCCCCTCGACGGCCTGGTCGACCGGCGCGTCGTCGTAGACGATGTTGGCGGCCTTGCCGCCCAGCTCCAGGGTGACCTTCTTGCCGGTGCCGGCCACCGACCGGGCGATGGCCTTGCCCACCTCGGTGGAGCCGGTGAAGGCGACCTTGTCCACGCCCGGGTGCTCCACCAGCGCCCGGCCGGTATCGCCCGCGCCGGTGACGATGTTGACCACGCCGGCCGGTAGGTCGGCCTGCTGGCAGATCTCGGCGAACAGCAGCGCGGTCAGCGGGGTGGTCTCGGCCGGCTTGAGCACCACCGTGTTGCCGGCGGCGAGCGCCGGGGCGACCTTCCAGGCGAGCATGAGCAGCGGGAAGTTCCACGGGATGACCTGCGCGGCCACCCCGAGCGGCCGCGGGTCCGCGCCGAACCCGGCGTACGGCAGCTTGTCGGCCCAGCCGGCGTAGTAGAAGAAGTGGGCGGCGACCAGCGGCAGGTCGACGTCCCGGGACTCGCGGATCGGCTTGCCGTTGTCCAGCGACTCCAGCACCGCCAGCTCACGGGAGCGTTCCTGGATGAGCCGGGCGATCCGGTACAGGTACTTGGCCCGGTCCCGGCCGGGCATCGGACCCCACACCTTCTCGTACGCCTTGCGGGCGGCCCGGACCGCGCGGTCGACGTCCTGGGCGCCGGCCCAGGTGACCTCGGCGAGCACCTCCTCGGTGGCCGGGTTGACCGTCTTGTCGAGGTTCTCGCCGTCGACGAACCTGCCGTCGATGAACAGACCGTAGGACGACCTGATGTCGACGATCGCGCGCGACTCGGGCGCAGGGGCGTATTCGAACATCATGCTCAGTCCAGGGTGAAGTAGTCGGGACCGGAGTAAATGCCGGTCGTCAGCTTGGTGCGCTGCATGAGCAGGTCGTTGAGCAGGCTGGACGCGCCGAACCGGAACCAGTCCGGGCTCAGCCAGTCGCCGCCGACGGTCTCGTTGACCATCACCAGGTACTTGATCGCGTCCTTGGTGTTCTTGATCCCGCCGGCCGGCTTGACGCCTACCTGCCGCCCGGTGGCGGCCCGGAAGTCGCGGACCGCCTCCAGCATCACCAGGGTCACCGGCAGGGTCGCGGCGACCGGGACCTTGCCGGTGGAGGTCTTGATGAAGTCGCCGCCGGCCAGCATCCCCAGCCAGGAGGCCCGTCGGACGTTGTCGTAGGTGGCCAGTTCGCCGGTCTCCAGGATCACCTTGAGGTGGGCGTCCCCGCAGGCCTCCTTGGTGGCGACGATCTCGTCGTAGACCTCGGCGTAACGACCGGCCAGGAACGCGCCCCGGTTGATCACCATGTCGATCTCGTCCGCCCCGGCGGCGACGGCCGCCCGGGTGTCGGCGAGCTTGACGTCCAGCGGCGCCTGCCCCGACGGGAACGCGGTCGCCACGCTGGCCAGGTGCACGGCGCTGCCGCGCAGCACCTCGGCCACGTGCGGCACCATCGCCGGGTAGACGCAGACCGCGCCGACGTGCGGGCAGGTCGGGTCGGCCGGGTCCGGGCGCAGCGCCTTGGCGGCCAGGGCGCGCACCTTGCCCGGCGTGTCGGCCCCCTCCAGGGTGGTCAGGTCGACCATCCGGATGGCCAGGTCGATCGCCTGCGCCTTGGCGGTGGTCTTGATCGAGCGGGTGCCGAGCTGTGCCGCCCGCTGCTCCGCCCCGACCTGGTCCACCCCGGGCAGGCCGTGCAGGAAGGTCCGCAACGCGGTCTCGGATCGCCCCAGCTCGGACAGGTCCGACCGGGCCGACGTCGTTGTCGCCGTCATGCCCCGAATACTACGCAGCCACGAGTCCGGTGATCCTGGTCACAGCAGCCCGGGTCGGGGGCGGTCGGGTTGCCCGGCGTCGCCGCAGGGCCCGGCGGGCCGGGTGCCCCGGTCGGCCGCGGGTGGGACGCCCCGGCCCGCCGGCCCCGGGTGAGCCGCGTCGCCGCCCGCCACGCATCCGTACTGCCGACCGACCGGGACCGGTAGGTTGAGCGATCGTGGACGTACACGTCATTGACCACCCGCTCGCCCAGTCCCGGCTGACCGCCATGCGGGACGCCCGGACCGACTCGTCGTCGTTCCGGGCCGCGCTGCACGAACTCACCACCATGCTGGTGTACGAGGCCGCGCGCACCTTCCCCGTCGAGAAGTACCCGGTGCAGACCCCGGTCACCGGGGCCGAGGGCACCCGGTTGGCGAACCCGCCGCTGCTGGTGCCGGTGCTGCGGGCCGGCCTCGGGATGGCCGACGCGGCGCTCGGGCTGCTGCCGGAGTCGTCGATGGGCTTCGTCGGCCTGGCCCGCGACGAGGAGACGTACGAGCCGCGCGCCTACATGGAGTCGCTGCCCCGGGACCTGGCCGGCCTGCCGGTGCTGGTGCTCGACCCGATGCTGGCCACCGGCGGTTCGCTGGAGCACTGCTGCCGGCTGCTCGCCGACCGGGGTTGCACCGACATCACCGTGCTCTGCGTGCTCGCCGCGCCGGTCGGCATCGCCCGGCTGGAGCGGTCGGGGCTGCCGTTGCGCCTGGTCACCGCGTCGATCGACGAGGGGCTGAACGACAACATGTTCATCGTGCCGGGCCTCGGCGACGCCGGTGACCGCCAGTTCGGCGGCATGCCCCGGTTCTGACCGGCCCATCTCGCCGGGGCATGCCCCGCTCCCGGCTCGCCCGGCTTGCG
>NZ_JBEZEK010000011.1:52368-219512 GCF_040648835.1 Micromonospora sp. NPDC049081
GGCGGCATGCCTCGCCCCGGCTTGCGGCGGCATGCCTCGCCCCGGCTTGCGGCGGCATGCCTCGCCCCGGCTTGCGGCGGCATGCCTCGCCCCGGCTTGCGGCGGCATGCCTCGCCCCGGCTTGCGGCGGCTGCCTCGCTCAGCTTGCGGCCGGCATGCTCCGTTTCCGGCCCGCCCAGCTCCGGTGTCTCCGGGCTGAGCTGGCGGGTGGTCGGGTCGGTCGCGGGGGTTGCCTTCCCACCCAGAGCGAGTCGGTGAGCGCGGGGTGCGTTCAGGCGCTACCGTCTCGGGCCATGACTGGTGTTGCGCTGGCCGAGGAGTTGCTGCTCCTCGCGTATGACGATGAATCCGGCAAGGCGACCATGCCCCGGATCAGCCTCGACCTGGGGATGGCCGCCGCCGTCCTGGTCGAGCTGGCCCTTGCCGGCCGGATCGCGTACGTCGACGGGAACCTGGTGGTGACCGACCCGACGCCGGTCGGCGAACCGATCCTGGACGGGGTGCTGGGCCGGATGGCCGCCGACACCCCGCACAGCCCGTCCTCCTGGGTGCAGCGGCTGCGGCACGGCCTGCGTGACCGCATCCTCGGCGACCTGGTCGACCGGGGCGTGGTGCGTGACGTCGAGGAGACCGAGCTGGACTTCATCGTGGTGCACCGCTACCCGACCACCGACCCGTCCGTGGAGCAGGACAGCCGGCGTCGGCTGGCCGAGGCGCTGGCCGGCGAGCAGTTGCCCGACGAGCGGACGGCGGCGCTGGCCACGCTGGTTGCGGTGCTGCGGATGGAACCGGCGCTCGGCCTGACCGGCAGCGCGGCGCAGGACGCCCGGCGGCGGCTGGAGGAGATCGCGGGCGGGGCCGGTTTCTCCGGCACGATCAGCCTGGAGGAGTCGGTGGTCCGCCCCTCGGTGGCCCTGGTCGTCACCGCCCTCGGCCAGGCCGTCGACCACGCACTCGGCAAGCGCGCCGTGAGCTGACCGCCACCACACGCGACCCCGCTGGTTGCGCGGGAGCCTCGCAGTTTCCTGGTTGTAGTGGCATCCATCCCGCTCGGATGCCACTACAACCAGGAGACTGAGTCGATCATGCTGTGCGGAGTGTGTGCCCAGGGCCGGCAGACGGCCAGGGTGGTGGCGGTCTCGGTGCGCGGGGCGGTGAGTGCCGTCAGTGGGTGAGCCGGTGCGCCTTGAGGTCGGTGACGAAGGCGGACCAGGCGGCGGGTGGGACGGTGAGGGCGGGGCCGGTCGGGTCCTTGCTGTCCCGGATGCCGATGATCCCGGGGAGGTTGTCGGCCACCTCGACGCACTCGCCGCCGTTGGTACCGCTGCGGGTGCTGGTGCGCCAGCGGGCGTCGGTCAGGTCAGGCATGGCACTCTCCCCGGATCGCATCAATCAGCTCGGTCGATTGTCCCGGGTCGAGGGCGAGGGAATCTAGCCCCTTCCAGACCCGCTCGTAGGCGGCGATCTCTGCCGGCTGGTCGAGGTAGAGCGCCCCGGTGAGCCCTTCGACGTAGACGGTCGGCGGCTCGCTCGGGCTGCCCAGCGCCGAGGGCGGGAAGTCGAGCAGCACGAAGGTGCCGGCCTCGGCGGCCAGTGGCGGCCCGGCGGCCAGCGGCAGCACCCGGATCGTGATGTTGTGCCGCTCACCGACGGCCACCAGGTGCCGGAGCTGGTCGGCCATCACCGACCGGCCGGGCACCGGGCGGCGCAGCACCGCCTCGCTGAGGATCACCGTCAGCGAGGGGGCCGGCGGCAGTCGCCGGGCCAGCAACCCCTGCCGCTGGATTCGGAGGCTGACGATCTTCCCTCGCTCCTCCTCGCCCAGCTCGGGCCGGTTGTGCTGGAAGAGCGCGGTGGCATAGCCGGGGGTCTGCAACAGCCCCGGCACCAGCTCGGCGTTGTAGTAGCGAATGCTGCTGGCGACGTTCTCCAGGCCGACGTAGAGCGAGAACCAGGACGGCACCGCGCTGCCGTGCGCGTGCCACCACCCCTCGGCCCGGCTCACCTCGGCCAGCCCCAGCAGCACGCTCGCCTGGTCCGGAGTGGCCCGGTACAGCTCGCAGAGCATCCGGACGTCCGGCGTCTTGGCCGACGTCAGACCCCGCTCGATGCGCCAGAGCTTCTGTCGTGAGCAGTCCAGCTCCCCGGCCGCCGCCTCGATGCTGAGCCTGGCGTCCTCCCGTAATTGGGTGAGTAACCTGCCGAGCTGCCGTCGGGGCACCGTCGAACTGTTTGTTTCACGCACCGTGCAACACCTTTCCGTCCTGAATGAAACAACGGGCCGCCGCCGATGCAACAGCGGGGAGGACGCATTTCGGTGGCGTCGGATAAATGGTGAGAGTGATGTGTTGATGCTAATCACGCGAGCGCTTTGTGAGCAAGGTGTGACACCAGGTGAGATTCGTGGCGACGGGGGGTCCGGGGGTGGATCGATCCCGCGAACGTGGGTGATCGGTCCCGGTCGACCGCCCGCCCCCGAGGCGATCGGTATGACCTGCTGGTGCTGGTGCTGGTGCTGGTGCTGGTGGGTGGCCGGGCCCTGTTGCCGGTCGGGCGTGGCGGCCAGGTGGCTGCCCGAACCGTCCCGCCGACCGCCTCTCCCACCCACCTGTCGAGCCCTTACCGCCAATTCGCCCGCCCGGATGCGGGCTGCGGGCGAGGCGCGCAATTTCCATGTTGTAGTGGCCTCCGAGGGGGACGGATGCCACTACAACATGGAAATTGAGTTGATCATGCAGTGCGGCGCGTGGGCGGGCAATGCGGCGCGGTGCGTGGGCGGCCAATGCGGCGCGGCGCGTGGCGGGCAATGCGGTGCGGTGCGGTGCGTGGCGGGGAATGCGGTGCGGTGCGTGGTGGGCGGGGTCAGATGCCGAGGGCGGTGGCGATCTCGGTGCGCAGCGTGGTGAGCGCCGCCGCCGCCCGGGTGCGGGCCGCCGGCACGTCCCCGTCCGCGACCGGCTCCACCACCTCCAGGTACGCCTTGAGCTTCGGCTCGGTGCCCGAGGGGCGGATCACCACCCGGGCGGCGGCGGTACGCAGGATCACCACGTCGGCGGCGGGCAGCAGGTCCTGCGCCTCGGTGACCGGTGCACCGAGCAGCGTGGTCGGGGTGGCCGCCCGGACCCGGGCCATCGCGTCGGCGATGATCCGCAGGTCGTCCACCCGGACCGACAACTGGTCGGTGTGGTGTACGCCGAACTCGGCGGCCAGCTCGTCCAGCCGGTCGGTCAGGGTGCGCCCTTGCGCCTTCAACCCGGCGGCCAGTTCGGCGACGGTCAGCGCGGCGGTGATGCCGTCCTTGTCGCGTACGTGCTCGGGGGCCACGCAGTAGCCGAGCGCCTCCTCGTAGCCGTACGCCAGCGGTGGCGTCCCACCCCCGGCCCGGACGATCCACTTGAACCCGGTCAACGTCTCGTCGTACGCCCGGCCCCGGGCCGCGCACATCGCCCGGAGCAGGGACGACGACACGATCGTGGTGGCGTACAGGCCGTCGACGCCGCGCCGCATCAGGTGGTCGGCGAGTAGTACCCCCACCTCGTCCCCGCGCAACATCCGCCACCCCGTCCCGGTGCCCGAGGACACCGGCTCGGCACCCGACGGGCCCGCCACGGCACCCGACGGCTCGCGGACCACCACCGCGCAGCGGTCGGCGTCCGGGTCGTTGGCGATCGCCAGGTCGGCTTCGGTGGCCCGGGCGAGGGCCACCAGTCGGTCCACCGCGCCGGGTTCCTCCGGGTTGGGGAAGCTGACGGTGGGGAAGGCCGGATCCGGTTCCGCCTGGTCGGGCACCACCCCCGGGGTCGGGAAACCCGCCCGCGCGAAGGTCGCCGTCAGCACCGCCGCCCCCACCCCGTGCAATGGCGTGTACGCCACCCGCAGGTCACGCGGCCCGCCCGCGTCGATCACCGCCACGGCCCGTTCCACGTACGCGGCGACCAGATCGTCGCCGAGCACCTGGCCGGGCGGCCCCAACGGCACCTGCGCCAGCGGGCCGACCGCCCGGATGGCCGCCTCGATACCGGCGTCGGCGGGCGGCACGATCTGCGCCCCCGCGCCGAGCGCCCCACCGAGCTGGGCACCCAGGTAGACCTTGTAGCCGTTGTCCTGCGGTGGGTTGTGGCTGGCCGTCACCATCACCCCGGCCACCCCGCCGAGCCTGCGCACCGCGTACGCCAGCACGGGGGTGGGCAGCGGCCGGGGCAGCAGCAGCGCCGGCCGGCCCGCGCCGGTGGCGACCTGGGCGGTGCGCTCGGCGAACTCCCGGGAACCGTGCCGGGCGTCGTACCCGATGACCAGCGGACCCTCGCCGCCCTCGGCGGCGAGCCAGCCGACCAGCCCGGCCGCCGCCCGGGTGACCACCGCGAGGTTCATGCCGTTCGGCCCGGCGCGCAGCGGGCCGCGCAGCCCGGCCGTGCCGAAGGTCAGCGGGCCGGCGAACCGGTCGGCCAGCTCCGGCGCGCTGGCCGGCAGCCGGTCGAGCACGGCCCGCAGCTCATCCCGGCTGGCCGGGTCGGGGTCGTCGTCGAGCCAGCGTCGAGCCTGGTCGCGCATCCGGTCGAGGTCAGTGCTTTCCGCCACCATGCCCCTTGATAGCACGGCGGCGGATCACCGGGTCCGGTCGACCCGGATCACCTTGCCGGGCGGTCCGGTCCGGCCCGCCCCACGAGCCGGTTCAGTCGGCTCTCGCGAGCCGGCTCAGCTGGAGCCGGTGAGCTGGAACGACTTGACCATCTCGTCGAAGATCGGCTTGCTCTCGGCGAACTTGGCGTCGTTGGCGGTGAGGTAGAACGAGTAGACCTTCCCCTCGTGCACCACCCCACGCCACACCCCGTGCCGCTTGTCGCCGCCGTCGCCGCAGGTGTACTCGAACTCGGCGGCCGACTTGCCGGCGAGGTTCTTCTCGCCCATCGCCAGCTGCTCGTAGGGCCTGGCGCAGGAACTCGTCCGGTTTTGTAGACCGTTCTCCGCCACCTCGGCCCAACGGGTCGAGGAGCCGCCGAACTTCTCGGTGAGGATGCGGACCTTGCGCCCTTTGTCCTGCGGGTCGACGTAGTCGATGTAGACCCCGCCGGTCGCCTTCTGCCAGCCCTTCGGCACGTTCACCCGGATGCCCCGGGCGCTGTGCTCCTGCATCGGCGGCAGCTCACCGCCACCGGCAGCCGGTGCGCTCGGGCCGGCCTGCGGGGGTGGGGTCGGCTCCGGGTCGCCGCCGCTGAACAGCGCCACCGCTCCGATCAGCAACACCACGGCCAGGCCGCCGGCCGCCGCGAGCTGGAGCTTGCGCGGCCAGCCCTTGACCGTGCCGACGAGTCGACCGCCGGCACCCTTCGCCCGGCCGAGCGCGCCACCGTCGGCCCCGCCCGGCGGCGCGGGTGGCGACGTCCACGACTGGCCGGTGCCGGGGATGGACCACTGTCCGCCGTACACCGCCTGGGTCTGCTCGGAGTTACCGCCACCGCCGTAGATGGCCTGGGTCGGCTCCGCCGCCCCGTAGCCGGACCGGCTGGTCTCGGTGCCCGCGCCGATCCGCTGGGTGGCGTCCGGGTGCCCACCGATGCGCTGGGTGGCGTCGGTGGTGCCGCCACCGATGCGCTGGGTGGCCTCCGGGGCGGCGCTCGGGGTGATCCGCTGGGTGGCCTCCGGCCGGCCGTACGTCCCGGCGGTCGGGCGGGTCGGCAGCGGGTCCACGGTGGGCCCGCCCGATGCCGGCATCGCATCGGTCGGGGTGTGCAGCGGGCCGGCGAACGCGTCGGCGCTGGTGTCGTCGAGGGCGGCGGCCGAGGTCGCCACCGGCTCGGGGCGTTCACCCCGGCGCAGCTTCGCCAGCCGGTCGGTCAGCGACTCACCGGCGGCCAGCATCGCCCGGCCACCGATCTGCCCGCTCGGCTTCGACTCGGCCGGCGGCGCGGTTACGGCCGGCGGCCCCGACGGGCGCTGCACCGGCACCACCGAGTACGGGTCGGTGATCGAGTTGACCGCCGTCGCCGTGCTGGTCAGCGGGCCGGCGAGCAGTTCGCGCAGCATCGCCCGCGCGGTGTGCACGTCGAGCCGGCGGGCCGGGTCCTTCTCCAGCAGGCCCATCAGCACCCGGGTCAGCGGGCCGCTGCGCTGCGGGGTGGCCGGCGGGTCCTCGACGACCGCGTGCATGGTCTCGATCGGGTCGCCCTTGTCGAAGGGGGGCCGCCCCTCGACCGCCGTGTAGAGGGTCACACCGAGGGAGAACAGGTCGCTGGGTGGGCCGAAGTCCTGCCCCATGGCGCGCTCGGGGGAGATGAAGTGCGGCGAGCCGAGCACCATCCCGGGGGTGGTGAGCTGGACGTCGGTGGGCATCCGGGCCACCCCGAAGTCGGTCAGCACACAGCGGCCGTCGGTGCAGATCAGCACGTTCGCCGGCTTGACGTCACGGTGCAGCACCCCGTTGGCGTGCGCCACCTCCAGCGCGCCGAGCAGCGCGATGCCGATCTTGGCGACCGCGCGTCCGGCCACCGGGCCGTCCTCGATCACCATGTCGGCGAGGCTGCGGGCGTCCAGCAGCTCCATCACGATCCACGGCCGGCCACCCTCGGTGACCACGTCGTAGACCTGGACCACGGCCGGGTGCTGGATCGCGGCGGCGGCGCGCGCCTCGCGCAGGGTGCGTTCGTACATCGCGTCCCGGTCGCTGGGGGCCAGCCCGGGCGGCAGGACGACCTCCTTGACCGCCACGTCGCGCCGCAGCAGGGTGTCTGTCGCGCGCCAGACCGTGCCCATGCCGCCGTTGCCCACCGAGGAGCGCAACTCGTACCGGCCGCCGATGATGGTGCCGGGTGCTGCGCGTCCGTTGGGAGGACTCACTGGTCCGCCGCTCCACGTCGGGATCTGAGTCACAGGAAAAGCCACCGGGAAAGTCGAGGGGGCTGGGACACAACGTCTCTATCTTGCTGGTTCCGACGCCCGATGCGAAACCCGACGCGGCGGACCTTTGTCCTATCCGACGCTACCGACCGCCATGCCGAACGGTGTGTACCTGGCCGTTCACCTGCCGTCGACCGATGCCGAACCGAGATGTGCGCCATCCCTCACCCCACCGATGCCGCCGGGCGTCCTACCATCCCTGGATGAGTGAAGCGCGGGCGAGCGAGTCGGGGTTCCCCATCAAGGGCGTCTACACGGCTGCGGACCTCCCCCCGGAGCTGGACTCCCGCCTCGGCGAACCGGGCCAGTACCCGTACGCCCGGGGGGTCTACCCGACGATGTACACCTCCCGGCCGTGGACGATGCGCCAGTACGCCGGCTTCGGCACCGCCACCGAGTCCAACGCGCGCTACCACCAGCTGCTGAAGGCCGGCACGATGGGCCTGTCGGTCGCCTTCGACCTGCCCACCCAGATGGGGTACGACTCCGACGACGCCATCGCCAGCGGCGAGGTGGGCAAGGTCGGGGTGGCGATCGACTCCATCGAGGACATGCGGCTGCTCTTCGCCGGCATCCCGCTGGACAAGGTCTCCACCTCGATGACCATCAACGCGCCCGGCTCGGTGCTGCTGCTGCTCTACCAGCTCGTCGCCGAGGAGAACGGCCTGTCCGGCTCGGCGCTCAACGGGACCATCCAGAACGACATCCTCAAGGAGTACATCGCCCGGGGGACGTACATCTTCCCGCCGAAGCCGTCGCTGCGGCTGGTCGCCGACACCTTCGCGTACTGCCGCAAGGAGGTGCCGAAGTGGAACACCATCTCCATCTCCGGCTACCACATGGCGGAGGCGGGCGCGACGCCCGCGCAGGAGATCGCGTTCACCCTGGCCAACGGGGTCGAGTACGTCCGGGCGGCGCTGGCCGCCGGGCTGGCGGTCGACGACTTCGCCCCCCGGTTGTCGTTCTTCTTCGTGGCCCGCACCACCCTGCTGGAGGAGGTCGCGAAGTTCCGCGCCGCCCGGCGGATCTGGGCCCGGCTGCTGCGTGACGACTTCGGCGCGAAGGACCCGAAGTCGATGATGCTGCGGTTCCACACCCAGACGGCGGGGGTGCAGCTGACCGCCCAGCAGCCCGAGGTGAACCTGGTCCGGGTGGCGGTGCAGGGGCTCGCCGCGGTGCTCGGCGGCACCCAGTCGCTGCACACCAACAGCTTCGACGAGGCGATCGCGCTGCCCACCGAGAAGGCCGCCCGGCTGGCGCTGCGTACCCAGCAGGTGCTGGCGTACGAGACGGACCTGACCGCCACCGTCGACCCGTTCGCCGGGTCGTACGTGGTGGAGGCGATGACCGCCGAGATCGAGGCGGCGGTCAACGACCTGATGGACCGGGTCTTCGACCACGGTTCGGCGGTGGACGCGATCGAGGCCGGGTTCCAGAAGCGGGAGATCGAGCAGTCGGCCTACCGGTTCGCCCAGCAGATCGACGCGGGGGAGCGGGTGGTGGTCGGGTTGAACCGCTTCCAGATCGACACCGAGGAGCCGTACGAGCCGCTGCGGGTGGACCCGACGATCGAGGCGACCCAGTCGGAGCGGCTGGCCCGGCTGCGGGCCGAGCGGGACGCCGGGGCGGTCGAGCGGGCGCTGGCCGAGCTGCGGGCCGCCGCCGAGGGTGACGAGAACGTGCTCTACCCGATGAAGGAGGCGCTGCGGGCCCGGGCCACGGTGGGTGAGGTCTGCGGGCTGCTGCGCCAGGTCTGGGGGACGTACCGCCCGAGCGACCGTTTCTGACCCCGGTCCGACCGCTGCGGTCCCGGCCGGTGTGCCGCCCGCGACCCGGCCGGTGTGCCGCCCGCGACCCGGCGGGCGGGCCGGGCCCCACGTTGATCCGCACGGCGACCTCCGCCGGCAGTCCGCTGCCGGCAGGGGTCGCCGTCGTCGTCCGGTCGGGGCCGCTAGGGGTCGCCAGGCCGACGCGCCCGGGGCTACCGTCGGTGACAGCCTGCGGTGGTGTGCCAGGTCGGCCCGGCAGGCGGCGGGGCGGCTCGGGTGGCCGGGGCGTGCGGCGCGGGGTTCGTGGGTAAACCCGGACGGGTGGACGGGACGGACAGCATGTCCGCGCGGGCCCGGAGACGCCGTGTCACCGTCGGGCACCGGCTGCTCACCCGGCGGCGTCGGCTAATTGTCGGACTGTCGGCCGCCCGGGGCGACCAATGCGACAATTCGGGTACGACGGCCCCGGATCGACGCCGATTTCGCGACCGCCCAATCGGTTACGCGTTGTAGGAGGTGGGGGGCAGATGACGGCGTCCGACCGCGATCTACCTGCTGTCCCGCAGATATTCGACCCCTCCCACCAGGGCTTACGTGACGCTGTGCGCTCCGATCACTACCGTAACGAGGTTGCGCAGCGTCACCGTCGGAGGTCTAGGCTGTCTGCTGTCCTCCCCGATGATCCATCCATTTCTAGTGATCGAGAATTCGACGTGACGAGTGCGTTGACGCTGCCGAACGGCAGCCAGCTGGCGTCGTCCTGGGCGGAGGCGCCGTCCGGGTCCCAGCCCCTGCCCCACGATCTGGATCACCTGCTCGCGCTGCGGGTACCCGGCCTGATCGCCACCCGCCGCCACCTCCACTCCCACCCGGAACTCTCCGGTGAGGAGTTCGAGACGGCGGCGCTGATCGCCCGGGAACTCACCCTCGCCGGGCTGCATCCCCGACTGCTGCCCAAGGGCAACGGGGTGATCTGCGACATCGACGGGCGGCCCGACGGCCCGGTCGTGGCGCTCCGCGCCGACATCGACGCCCTGCCGCTGACCGACGTCAAGGACGTCTCCTACCGGTCCACCGTGGACGGGGTGTGCCACGCCTGCGGCCATGACGTGCACACGGCCGTGCTGCTCGGCGTCGGCATGCTGCTGGCCCAGCTCGCCGACGCCGGCCAGCTCGACGGCCGGGTCCGGATGATCTTCCAGCCGGCCGAGGAGATCCTGCCCTGCGGCTCCCTGGAGGTCATCGAGGCCGGCGGCCTGGACGACGTGGTGCAGATCTTCGCCCTGCACTGTGACCCCAACCAGCCGGTGGGCCGGGTGGGGCTGCGGGTCGGTCCGATCACCGCGGCGGCCGACAACGTCACCGTCAAGCTCACCGGGCCGGGCGGGCACACCGCCCGCCCCCACCTGACCGTCGACCTGGTCGACGCGCTCGGCCGGCTGGTCACCGAGGTCCCGGCCCTGGTCACCCGCCGGGTGCCGGCCAACAGCGGGCTGCTGCTGGTGTTCGGCCACGCCTCGGCCGGCACCCGGTACAACGTCATCCCGTCCGAGGCGTGTGCGGCCGGCACCCTGCGGGTGATGGACCGCGACACCTGGGAACGGGCCCCGGAGATCGTCGCTCAGGTCGTCCGGGACGTCCTCGCGCCCACCGGCGCCACCGTCGACCTGGAATACCTGCGCGGCCGGCCACCCGTCAGCAACGACGCCCGCGCCATCGGCATCCTCACCGCCGCCACCGCCGCCGCGCTCGGCCCGGAGGGGATCGCGGAGACCCCGCAGAGCATGGGCGGCGAGGACTTCTCCTGGTATCTCGAACACGTCCCCGGTGCGCTGGCCCGGCTCGGCGTGGGCCGCGCCGGGGGCCCCACCATGGACCTGCACCGGGCGTCCTTCGACGTCGACGAGCGGGCCATCCCGGTCGGCGTGCGCGTCATGGTGCAGACCGCGTTGCGGGCACTGGCGGCGGCCCGGTAGGAGCCGGCGGGTGACCCCCGCCGCCCGGTCCACCAGGCATCGGTGCGCGTCCCCCGCCGACCGGACCCGTCGGCGGCGGGGGCTGCCGCCGCCGGCCCCGCCGCCGCAGCACCACCACGAGCGCCGTCACGGGCACCCCGATGATCAGCAGCCAGGGCAGCAGCGCCCCGAGCACGGTGAGCAGTACGCCCATCGAGGCGAGGAAGACGGTCCAGCCGCCGCGCAGGCCCACCATGAACCCGGTCCGGTCCGCCGGTTCGTCGTCGGCCGTCGAGGCGTCCCGGCCGACGAAGGTCACCGTGATCGTGGAGAGCGCGGTCAGGTCGGCCAGCCGACGCTTCTTCGCCTCCAGCGAGGCCAGGTCCGCCTCCCGGCGGGTCACCTCGTTCTCCAACGAGACCAGCTCCGCCACCGTGTCGGCCCGGGCCAGCAGCCGGCGGGCGCTGTCCACCCGGGCCCGCTGGGTGACGATCCGGGCGTCCAGGTCGACGGTCTCCTCGGTGACGTCCTGGGTACGGATCTCCCGGCGCTGCTGCCGACCGTAGGTGGCCAACTCGTCGACGAGCGCGGTGAACTTCGCCGCCGGCACCCGCAGTTGCAGCTCCGCCTGGGCGGACGCGTCGACACTGCGACGCTGGTCGCCGCCGACGAACCCGCCGGTGGCGGTGACCGCGTCCACGGCCCGCCGGGCGGCAGCCTCCACGTCGTCGACCTGCACCCGCATCGTTCCGGTGTAGATGATCGCGCGCTGGTCGACCCGCAGGTCGGCCGCGCCCGTACCGGCCTGTCCCTTCGCCGCGTCGCGGTCCGGCGCCGCGCCGCCCGGCGCCCCCTGCGCCGGCGCCTTCTCCTGCGGCGCGGAACCGGCCGAACTGCCGTCGCGGTCGTCCGCCCCGCACCCGGCCAGCAGCAGCGCCGCCAACCCGATCGCCGCCAGGGCCCGCGCCCCACCGGCCGCTGTCCTCAGTGTCATCCCCGCTCCCGTCGTCGTCCGTCCCCCCGGTTCCGGGGCGATAGCTCGGACGCGGCGCACGGCCGCCCCGGTTCCGGCAGACTGCGCTGAGGACATCACGATTCGATAAGCGAGGAGTCACGATGCGACTCACCAAGTTCTCGCACTCCTGTCTGCGCATCGAACGCGACGGGGCGGTGCTGGTCGTCGATCCGGGTGTGTTCAGCGAGGCGGCGGCGCTGGACGGGGCGGACGCGGTGCTGGTCACCCACGAACACCCCGACCACCTCGACACGGCCGCGCTCGCCCGCCGGCTGGACCGGGAACCCGTCCCGGTGTACGGCCCGGCGGCGCTCGGTGCCGTCCTCGGCGACGCCGCGGCGGCCCTGACCCCGGTCACCCCGGGTGACACGTTCACCGCCGCCGGCATCCCGGTGAGCGCCGTCGGTGGCCGGCACGCCGTGATCCACCCCGACATCCCGGTGGTGGACAACATCGGTTACCTGATCGACGGCACGGTCTACCACCCCGGCGATGCGCTGTACGTCCCCGAGGGGGTCGAGGTGGACACGCTCTTCGCCCCGATCCACGCACCCTGGTCGAAGTTCTCCGAGGTGGTCGACTTCATCCGGGCGGTCGCCCCGCGCCGGGCGTACGCCCTGCACGACGCGCTGCTCAACGACAACGGGTACGGCGTGCTCGACCGGCAGTACACCGCGCTGTCCCGCACCGAATACCAGCGGCTGGAGCCGGGCAGCCGGATCGACGCCTGAGCCGTGGCCGTCGACGAGTCCACGCTGGCCCGGCAGCTCTACCGCACCCCGCCCGACCGGTTCGTGGCCGCCCGCGACGCCGCCGTCGCCGAAGCCCGCCGGGTCGGGGACGTCGCCACCGCCCGGCGGATCGCCGGATGGAAGCGGCCCACGGTGGCGGCCTGGCTGGTGAACCTGCTCGCCCTGGACCGGCCCGAGCTGGTCGCCGACCTCGGGCCGTTGGCCGAGGCGCTGCGCACCGCCCAACGCGATCTCGAGGGGGCCCGGCTGCGGGAGTTGTCCGCCCAGCGGCGGGAACTGGTCGCCGCGCTGGTCACCGAGGTACGCCGGATCGTCGCCGACATTCCCGACGCACCGCCGGCCACCCGACTACCACTGGCCGAGGTCGAGGCCACCCTGCACGCCGCGCTCGCCGACACCGGGGTGGCCGGGCAGGTCCGGTCCGGACGGCTGCTGCGGGCGGTGCACCACTCCGGGTTCGGCGAGGTGCCCCGCCCCCAGCTGCGGCTGGTCACCGGCGGCGTCGCCGAGGAGGCGACCGGTGGCAGGGCGGCGGCTGGTGGTGGCGCGCGGGCGGCCGGGGGTGGGACGACGGCCGGTGGTGCCGGGGCGGCGGCCGGTGGTGCCGGGGCGGCGGCTGGCCGCGTACCGGCGCGGGAGGCGGACCAGGGCGGTGCGCGACGGGCCCGTGACGAGCGGGTGGCGGCGCGGGCCGCCCAGGCCGAACGGGCCAGGCGTCGCCGCGCGTTGGACCGGGAGTTGGCGGCGGCGCGGGCCGCCCAGCGGCAGGCGGAGCAGGACCTGGACGGTGCGGCGACGGCCGAGCGGGCGGGTGTCGACGCGCTCGACCGGATCGAGGGGGAACTGGCCGAACTGGAACGCCGCCGGGCCGCCGCCGAACAGGAGCTGAGCCGGGCCAAACTGGCCCGTCGGGCGGCTGAGCGGGCACTCACCGCTGCCCGCCGCCGCACCGGGGAGGTCGAGGGGGTGATCGAGGCGGCGGACGCCGAGGAGGCGGACCCCACGGCGGACGCTGAGGGGGCAGACTGAACACGATGAATGCGTGCATCGGGCGGTCGGGATGACGCCGGAACAGGTCGCCGCCGGCAGCAAACCCGCCGTGCTGGAGCTGGGGGAGCTGTTCAGCCGCTGCCCGGGGACCCTGCGGCGGGCCAGGACGATGGGCATTCCCGGCTGGGCGTTCTATGTCACCGGGCGAGCCGGCGCGTTGGGTGACATCCGCGCCGAGACGGTGGCGGCGGCGCTGGGGTTCCTCGCCCCGGAGGCCGTCGCCGACGGGTGGGACACCGCCGTGCGGGTGGTCCGACCGTTGGAGGTGGCCACCGCGAACCTGACCGAGTGCTGCCGGTGGGGTGCCCAGCACCTCGACGACCTGCCCGACACACCCCGGCTGACGGCCCTGCTGGAACGGGTGGTGGCCGCCGCCGACGCGACCGGCATGCCGCTCTTCGCGGCCTGGCGGGCCATGCCGCTGCCCGAGCACACCGAGGGGGCCCGCGCTGCCGTGGCACTGCTGCTGCTGCGGGAACACTTCGTCGGGGCCTACCTGCTGGCGGTGCGGGCAGCCGGGATGACACCGCTGGAGGCCGTACTGGCCGGGCCGGAGGGGGAGGCCGGGGCGGCGGCGTGCGGGTGGTCCCCGCCGTACCCGCCGGTCGGGCCGTTGGTGCGGCGTCGGCTCTGGGCCGAGGCGGTGACCGATCGGTTGTCCTCGGCCGGGTTCCGGGCGCTCCCCCCGGCCGAGGGCCGGGAGCTGATCGAGTTGCTCACCGACGTGCGGGCCCGGCTCCGCGCCGAAGCGGACGGCTGACCGACTCCCGGCCGGCCCGGCCCGGTGCGCCCGGCCCCGGCCCGGTGCGGCCGGTCCCAGTCGGCCCGGCCCGGGTGCGGTGCGGCCGGTCCCAGTCGGCCCGGCCCGTGCGGTGCGGTGCGGTGCGGTGTGGTGTGGCCGGTGCGGGCGGCAGTTCGGTGCGGCCGGTCGGCGACCCGAAAAATCAGCGGCGGGGCGGCGGGCTGGCTGCCAGGATCTGCGGCGTGACGCTCCCCGCCGGCTGGACCGCCCGCCGCCCCACCCTGGACGACGTGCCCGCGCTGCTCGCCGTGGTGCACGCCGCCGACACGTTCGCCATCGGCCACCCCGACTTCGACGCCGACGACGTCCGGGCCGCGCTGACCGCGCCGTTCTTCGACCCGCAGCACGACTCCTGGGTCCTGACCGATCCTGATCAGCAGGTGGTCGGCTGGACACTTGTCGACAACCCGACCGGGGTGGGCCGCGAATACCTGGACGTCTTCGTCGATCCGGAGCGCGCGACGGAGCAGCGGGCCGTACTGCTCGACCGGATGCTGCGCCGGATCGCCGAACGTGCCACCGAGCGGGGCCGGCCCGCGCTGACCGTCCGCGCCGCCGCCTGCCCGCCGGAGACCCGCTGGGCCGGTGAGCTGACCGCCGCCGGTTTCACCCGGGCCAAGCGGTACCTGCGGATGAGCCGGTCACTGGCCGACCTGCCCGCCGAACCGCCACCCCCACCCGGGGTGACCGTCCGGCCGCTGCGCCCCGACGACGAGGCCGACCTACGGCTGTTCCACCGGATCCACGACACGGCGTTCCGGGACACCCCGGACTACGAGCCGATCGGCTTCGAGGGCTGGCGGGACCGGCTCACCGACGGCGGGCGGGTCTGGGACGAGTGGTTCCTCGCCGAGGTCGACGGCGAGCCGGCGGGCGCGCTCAACTCGTCCGACCAGGCGCTGGAACAGGACATGGGCTGGGTGCGCACGCTGTCGGTGCTGCCCGCGTACCGGCGGCGCGGGGTGGGGGCGGCGCTGCTGCGGCGGGCGTTCGCCGTCTACGCGGCCAAGGGCCGGGGTCACGCCGGGCTGGGGTTCGACCTGGCCAACCCCACGACGCCGGTCACCCTCTACCGCGCGGTGGGGCTACGCGAGACCCGCTGGATCGATCTGTACGAGCGGAGCGTGCCCGCCACCTGACCGGCCCGGCACGCGCCGGCCGCCCTGGTGTGTGCCGGCTGTCCCGGTCGGCCCGGCACGCGCCGGCCGCCCTGGTGCGTGCCGGTCGGCCCGGTGTGTGCCGGAGCTGACGCCCGACGGGGTCGCCGTCGGGCGTCAGCGACGCCGGTAGCACACTGGACGGGTGCGACACGCGTTACGCCGAGGCGGTGCCGGTGGGGCGGGACCGCAGCTCGGAGACGTAGTCGTCGGGTGCGCCCGCCTTCTCGGCGGCGTTGGCGATCTCCGACAGGTACCAGGCGGTCGGCAGGCCGCCCTCGTAGCCGTCGAAGACGTACACCCAGGCGGTCACGTCACCGTCCAGCGTCAAGACCCGCACGGTGAGCTTGCGGTACGTGCCGGCGGTGACGCCCTCCAACTCGTCGAGCTGGGCGGCGTCGTACGGGTCGATGTCGTAGAGCGCCACGAAGACCCGGTCGCCCGGGGACTCGACCACGGTGCTGACGGACCCCTCCCAGCCGATCACGTCCTCGCCCGCGAAGGTCAGCCGCCACCCCTCCAGCCAGCCGACGCCCACCATCGGCGAATGCGGACAGTAGGCACGCATCCGGGCAGGGTCCAGGTTTGAGCCGTAGGCCGCGTAGTGACGCACGGCGATGACGATAGCCCGGCAGACGGGTGGGGGAGAATACGACGGTGCGTGTCGCACGGGTTCGGGAGAAGAAAGTCACTGTGAACACCGAGAGAGGGCGAGGGCTGTGAGCCACATCGTGATCATCGGC
The DNA here is from genome assembly GCF_040648835.1 of Micromonospora sp. NPDC049081. Classification (NCBI taxonomy): domain Bacteria; kingdom Bacillati; phylum Actinomycetota; class Actinomycetes; order Micromonosporales; family Micromonosporaceae; genus Micromonospora; species Micromonospora sp. NPDC049081. The sequence continues at coordinate 68,506 of NZ_JBEZEK010000011.1, forward strand.
GGGGGGCCGGCCGGCTACGAGGCGGCCCTGGTCGCCGCCCAGCTGGACGCCGACGTCACCGTGGTGGAGGCCGACGGCGCCGGAGGTGCCTGCGTACTCTCCGACTGTGTCCCGTCGAAGACCTTCATCGCCAGCTCGGAGGTGGTGACCGGCTACCGGGACACCGAGGCGTTCGGCATCCACTCCGACGGCCTGGAGGCGGTCACGGTCGACGCCCGGGCCGTGCACGAGCGGGTGAAGCGGCTCGCCCTGGCCCAGTCCGCCGACATCCACGCCAAGCTGATCAAGGCCGGGGTGACCTTCGTCGCGGGCACCGCCCGACTCGGCGAGGACACCCTGGGTCACACCCACCGGGTCGTCGTCACCCCGACCGACGGTGGCGAGGAATACTCGATCGCCGCGTCCACCGTGCTGGTCGCGACCGGTGCCACCCCGCGTCAGCTGCCCACCGCGTTGCCCGACGGGGAGCGCATCCTCACCTGGCGGCAGGTGTACGACCTGCCCGAGTTGCCCAGCCACCTGATCGTGGTGGGGTCCGGCGTCACCGGTGCCGAGTTCGCCAGCGCCTACCAGGCGATGGGGGTCGAGGTGACGTTGGTCTCCAGCCGGGACCGGGTGATGCCGCACGAGGACGCCGACGCGGCGATGGCCATCGAGCAGGTCTTCCGCAGCCGGGGCATGAGCATCCTCAACAACTCCCGGGCGGACGCGGTCCGGCGTACCGACGACGGGGTGGAGGTGGTCCTCTCCGACGGGCGGGTGGTGACGGGCTCGCACGCCCTGATCGCCGTCGGCTCGATCCCGAACACCGCCGGCCTCGGCCTGGCCGAGTACGGCGTCGAGCTGGCCAAGGGCGGTTACGTCACGGTCGACCGGGTGTCGCGTACCAACGTCCCCGGTATCTACGCCGCCGGCGACTGCACCGGCGTGCTGCCGCTGGCCAGCGTGGCCGCCATGCAGGGCCGGATCGCGATGTGGCACGCCCTCGGCGAGGCGGTCCGGCCGCTGCGGCTGCGGACCGTCGCCGCGAACGTCTTCACCGACCCGGAGCTGGCCACCGTGGGTGTCTCGCAGGATGAGGCGGACGCCGGCCGGACCCTGGCCCGTCAGGTGATGCTGCCGTTGACCGGCAACGCCCGGGCGAAGATGGACGACCTGGCCGACGGCTTCGTCAAGCTGTTCTGCCGTCCGTCGACCGGTCAGGTGATCGGCGGCGTGGTGGTCGCCCCCAAGGCCAGCGAGCTGATCCTGCCGATCACCATGGCGATCGAGAACAACCTCACCGTCAACGAGCTGGCGCAGACCATCACCATCTATCCGAGCCTGTCCGGTTCGATCACCGAGGCCGCCCGCCAACTCATGCTGCACGAACTCGAATGACCCGATGACCTCGGCGGGCGTCGGTCGAGCAGCTGACCGACGCCCGACCGTGCGACGTCAGCCGCAGTGGAGGCTGACGTGCGGTGCCGGTCGACCGACAAGCCGACCGGCGGTGGCATCTCAGGCCACGTTGAGTTGGATGTTCCCGATGCGGACGACCACGTCCACCTGACCGCCAAGTCCGGTGACGTACGCGCGAAGGGTCTCCAGGCTGGTGTGTTCGCCGGTCTCGATCTGGCTGATCCTGGCCTGGGACAGGCCGGATGCCTCGGCGAGTTGCTGCTGGGTCATGCCGAGCTGCCGGCGGATCTCGGCCAGTTGCGCGCCGCTCACCGAGGCGAGCATCTTTTCGCGGAACCGGCTGCGCCGGGCGATCCGCTCGGGGTTCTCCCAGGAGGGGTCCAGCTCGCGGGCCTTGGCTTTGACCTCACGCCAGTCGGATCCGTTGCTCATCGTTGCGCTTCCTTCAGTGCGATCAGATGCTCCCCGAACCTGGCGTCGGCGAGCGGGACGGCCCTCTGGTACCAACTCTGCCACTGTCCCGACTTGTCACCAGCGACCAGAAAGACCGCCTCGCGTTGCGGATCGAAGGCGAAGATCAGCCTGATCTCCGTGGTGCCGCTCGACCCCGGGCGCAGTTCCTTCATGTGGTGGAACGAACTGCCCTTGAGGCGGTCCACCAACGGACGTCCCAGTGCCGGGCCATGCTCGGCAAGAAGATCGATGGCTTCGCTGACCAGATCTGCGCTTGGGGGGTCGGCGCGACACAGCTTGAGAAACCACGCCTCCACCTCAGGATGCAGTTTGATGTCCCACACCCCGTCAATATAAGCAAACCTTATGCCGGTGGGGATGTGGACGCGCTCAGGTCGGTGCGGGTGTCCCGGCTGGCGGCGCGGGCGCTGAGCAGGGTCATCGTCCAGCCGGCCGCCCCGAACCCGACCGCCGCCGCGGCCGCGATCAGCCCCAACCGCCAGGCCGATCCGGTGAGCGCGGTGCCGCCGAGGTGGCCGACCATGGCCCCGTAACTGGCCCAGCCGACGGCGGCCAGCGCCTCGTAGCAGAGGAACAGCCGGTAGGGGTAGCGGCTGCGGCCGGCGGAGAAGCAGGCCGCCATCCGGCCGCCGGGCACGAACCGGCAGAGCAGGATGGTCAGCGGTCCGGGGCGGCGCAGCCCCCGGGTGACCCGACCGGCGACCCGGCGGGCCCGACCGGGTGCGATGTGCCGGGCCGGTCGCCGGTGCGGGGCGCTGCGGCCGAGCAGGTAGCAGGCGAGGTCGCCGACGAAGACGCCGAGCGCCCCGACGCCGATGGTCAACGGCAGGCTCAGCCCACCCACCACGGTGAGCGCACCGCCGGTGATCATGACGGCCTGGGTGGGGATGACCGGCACGAAGGCGTCCGCGACGAGCAGGCCCATCAGCAGCAGGTACGCCAGCAGGGGTGATGCGACGTCAGTGAGTAGCTCGGGCACGACTGCCACCTCGCCGGTCAGGGTCGATTCCAGGCACCGAGCCTCCCGGTGGCTTCACCCGCACCGGCACCCGGACCGGCAGGTGGTGACCACGGACACCACCGGGGCCTGCTGGGGAGACCGCGCGACTGCGCGCCGTGTGCCGCCGGTAGCAGCGTGATGGGCCGCCTGCCGTCTGCCGCTCGCGGTCCGCCGTTCGCCGCTCGCCGCCCGGAGGGGGTCGGCGGATCGTCGGTCGTCGGCGTACCGTTGGGTACGCGGCCCCCCACCCGTCGGGTCCCCCGTTCCTGACGAGCGGGCCGCCGTGGGTCGCCGGCAGGTCCCGTGCCGGCGACCCTCCTAATCTCCACCCCGGTGAACCCGGACAGCCGCGTGCTGACCAGCGGGAACGCCTCACCGGTGAGCGTCGGATCCGGTCCGGTCCCCCGCTCTGCGCCGGCCACGGATGATGATCGTTGATCATGACGGCTGTCGATTCTGACGATGGCAACTGAGCCAACCGTATCGCCGTCACCGGCCCGGACCCGGTGATTGACCCCAGCCGCGCGGCGACGACCCGGCGGGTCGGACCGGTGCCGCCGGCCCGACCCCGGCTGCGCCGGTCACCCGCACCCCGGTCGAGCCGGGCACCCTCCCCCTTCCCGGCGGTCGGCCGCGCGGGTCGTACGACGTCTCACGGCCGTCACAGCGGCGTCGCGCCGCTACCGGCCGACCGGTGATCATCGTTCGGACACACCGGCTGTCGGCCCGGGGACACGACGCCCCACCCGCCGGTGTCGCCCGGATAGCGTTCCGGGCTCAACCGACATTCCTTTCGGAGGCTCGTAGATGGTTTCCATCCTGGTGCGGGGCGCGCTCGCCGTGACCCTGGCGCTCGGCAGCACCCTCGTCGTCGTGACCGGCCCGGCCGAGGCGGCGGCGACGAAGTACAAGAACTGCACCGAACTGAACAAGAAGTACAAGCACGGGGTGGGCAAGAAGGGCGCGAAGGACAAGGTCCGGGGCAGCACCAAGCCGGTCACGAACTTCACCGTGTCGGATTCGGTCTACGCGAAGAACACCCACCTGGACCGGGACAAGGACAAGGTCGCCTGCGAGAAGCGCTGACCGCGCCGCAGCGGACCGCAGCGCCGGACCGCAGCGCCGGACCGCGCCGCGCGGCGCGCCGTGCCGGACCGCGCGGGGCCGGGGGACCGCGCCGGAGGCCGGTCGGCCGTAAAGCGTTCGCCCCGGACGTCGCCGGGGTCGTACGGTGACGGTATGCGCAGTGCTGTGGTGACCACGACGCCGGGAGATCCCGGCGTGCCGCACTGACGTTCACCGTCGACGAGGCCCCGGGCGATCCGCCCGGGGCCTCGTGGCGTCGCGGGCACGGTCGCCTCCGGGTCGTACCCGATCAAGGAGCGCGACATGATCGACCACCGTAGGCTCGGCCGGGAGCTGGACCTGTTCGTCTCCGATCCGCTCGCGGGGGCCGGGCTGCCGGCCGGCGCGGCGGCCCGGCACGCCGTCGAGGAGTACGTCCGCGAGCTGGAACGCCGGGCCGGCTACCAGCACGTCTACTCGCCACCGCTGGGCCGGCGCGAGTTGTTCGCGCTGTCCGGGCACCTCGGCCACTTCGCCGACGAGATGTTCCCACCGATGCGGATGGGTGACGACGAGTTGCTGCTCCGGCCGGCGCTCTGCCCGCACCACGCGCTGGTCTACCGGGCCCGGGGCCGCTCCTACCGGGAGTTGCCGCTGCGCGTCGGCGAGCTGGGTGGGATGTACCGGGCGGAACGGTCCGGGGTGCTCGGCGGGCTGGCCCGGGTGCGGGCGATCTCGCTCAACGACGCGCACAACTTCTGCACCCTGGAGCAGGTCGGCGACGAGGTGCGGGAGATCCTGCGGCTGATCCGCCAGGCGCACGCGGCGCTCGGCGTCCGCCCGGCCGGGTTCCGGTTGTCGCTGCGCGGGCCGGGCGCGAAGTACGTCGGGGACGACGCGTCCTGGGCACGCGCCGAAGAGCTGCTCCGGGCCGCCCTCGACGGGGTGGACCACGTGGAGGTGCCCGGTGAGGCCGCCTTCTACGGCCCGAAGATCGACATCCAGATCGTCGACGCGGCCGGCCGGGAGTCGACCATCTCCACCGTGCAGATCGACTTCGACAAGCCGGAGAAGTTCGACCTGTCGTACACCGATGCGGCGGGTGCCCGGCGACGACCGGTGCTGGTGCACCGCAGCCTGGTCGGGAGCATGGAGCGGCTGTTCGCCTATCTGATCGAGGCGCACGAGGGCGCCTTCCCGCCCTGGTACGCCCCGGTGCAGCTGTTGCTCCTGCCGGTCGACGCCGGGCAGGCCGACGCGGTGGACCGGGTGGCCCGCCGGGCGGTCGACGCCGGGCTGCGGGTCGAGGTGGACGCGGGCGGTTCGCTGGGTGCCCGGGTCCGTGACGCGGCCCGCCGCCGGGTGCCGTACGTCGGGGTGGTCGGGGCCCGCGAGGCCGCCGCCGACGCGGTGGCCCTGCGGCTGCGCGACGGTCGCAGCCTCGACCCGATGCCGGCGGCGGACGCGGTGCGGCTGATCGGCGCGGTGGTGGCGGCCCGCTCGGCGCAGTTCCTCCCGGCCGGCTGACGGTGCGGGGGCCGGGGGATCGTCCCCCCGGCCCCCGCACCGGTCTGTCACTCAGCCCCGGGCCGGTGCCGGTGCCGCCGCTGCCGGCGCAACCTCGTCGTCGACCACCGCCGCGGCGAACTGCGCCTGGTAGAGCCGGTGGTACGCCCCCCGCGCGGCGAGCAGTTGCTGGTGGGTGCCCTGCTCGACGATCCGCCCGTCCTCCATCATCAGGATCAGGTGGGCATCGCGGATCGTGGACAGCCGGTGCGCGATGACGAAGCTGGTCCGGTCGGAGCGCAGCGCCGCCATCGCCCGTTGCAGCAGCACCTCGGTACGGGTGTCCACCGAGCTGGTCGCCTCGTCCAGGATCAGCAGCGACGGCTCCGCCAGGAACGCCCGCGCGATGGTGATGAGCTGCTTCTCCCCGGCACTGACGTTGCTGCCCTCCTCGTCGATGACGGTGTCGTACCCGTCGGGGAGGCTACGGACGAACCGGTCCACGAAGGTGGCCCGCGCGGCGGCGAGGATCTCCTCCTCGGTGGCGTCCGGCCGGCCGTAGGCGATGTTGTCCCGGATGGTGCCGCCGAACAGCCAGGTGTCCTGGAGCACCATGCCGATCCGGCCGCGCAGGTCGTCGCGGCGCAGCGTGGTGATGTCCACCCCGTCGAGGGTGATCCGCCCGGCGTCCAGTTCGTAGAAGCGCATCACCAGGTTGACCAGGGTGGTCTTGCCGGCGCCGGTGGGGCCGACGATGGCGACGGTGTGGCCGGGCTCGGCGACCAGCGACAGGTCGTCGATCAGCGGCTTGTCCGGGTCGTACCGGAAGGAGATGTTCTCGAACTCGACCCGGCCGTGCGGTTCGACGACCCGGGCCGGCGTGGCCGGGTCGGGGCTCTGCTCGTCGGCGTCGAGGACGGCGAACACCCGTTCGGCGGAGGCCACCCCGGACTGGAGCAGGTTCGCCATCGAGGCGAGCTGGGTGAGCGGCTGGGTGAACTGCCGCGAGTACTGGATGAACGCCTGCACGTCACCGAGGCTCATCGACCCCGACGCCACCCGCAGCCCGCCGACCACGGCGATCGCCACGTAGCTGAGGTTCCCGACGAACATCATCGCCGGCATGATGATCCCGGAGATGAACTGGGCGCCGAAGCTGGCCCGGAACAACTCCTCGTTCTTGGCGTGGAAGGTGGCCTCCACCTCCGGGGAGCGACCGAAGACCTTGACCAGTTCGTGGCCGGTGAACGCCTCCTCGATCTGACCGTTCAGCTCGCCGGTGTGGGTCCACTGGGCGATGAACTTCTGCTGCGACCGCTTGGCGATCTGCTGCGTCACGATCACCGACAGCGGCACCGCGACCAGCGCGACCAGCGCCAGCAGCGGCGAGATCCAGAACATCATCGCCAGTACGCCGACCACGGTCAGCAGCGAGGTGAGCAGTTGGCTCAGCGTCTGCGACAGGGTCTGCGAGATGTTGTCGATGTCGTTGGTGACCCGGCTGAGCAGCTCGCCGCGCGGCTGCCGGTCGAAGTAGGGCAGCGGCAGCCGGTTGAGTTTCTCCTCCACCTCGGCACGCAACCGCAGCACGGTGGCCTGCACCACCCCGTTGAGCAGCCAGCCCTGCCACCACATCAGCAGGCTGGCGGCGACATAGAGGCCGAGGGCGAACAGCAGCGTCCGGCCGAGGGCGTCGAAGTCGATGCCGGCCCCGGGGACCACGTCCATCCGGGCGACCATGTCGGCGAGGTTGTCGTTGCCGGAGGCCCGCATCCCGGACACCGCCTGGTCGACGGTGGTGCCCGCAGGCAACTGCCGGCCGATCACCCCGGCGAAGATGATGTCGGTGGCGTGGCCGAGGATCTTCGGCCCGATCACGCTGAACCCGACGCTGGTCACCGCCAGGGCGATGATGCCGGTCAGCGGCACGCGGTGCGGTCGCAGCCGGCCGAGCAGCCGGCGGGCCGACGGCCCGAAGTTCATCGACTTCTCCGCCGGCATGCCGGCGCTCATCCACGGCGGCCCGCCGGTGCGCCGGCCGGCCGCCGGCAGCCGCTTCGGCGTGGTCTCCTCCGGGGCCTTCTTCTGCTCGGGTACGGCGGTCATGCCGGCACCCCCGTCGTCTGCTGGGACGCCACGATCTCGGCGTACGTCGGACAGTCGTCGAGCAGTTCGTCGTGTCGGCCCATCCCGACCACGCCTCCGTCCTCCAGCACGATGATCTGGTCGGCGTCGATGATCGTGGAGACCCGCTGGGCGACGATCACCACTGCGGCGTCGGCGGTGACCGGGCGCAGCGCGGCCCGCAACCGGGCGTCGGTGCCCAGGTCGAGCGCCGAGAACGAGTCGTCGAACAGGTAGATCTCCGGCTTACGGACCAGCGCCCGCGCGATGGCGAGGCGTTGCCGCTGCCCACCGGAGACGTTCGTCCCGCCCTGCGTGATCGGGGCGTCCAGCCCGCCGGTCATCTGGGCCACGAAGTCCCGGGCCTGGGCGATCTCCAACGCCGTCCACAGCTCCTCGTCGGTGGCGTCCGGGTTGCCGTAGCGCAGGTTGCTGGCCACGGTGCCGGTGAACAGGTAGGGCTTCTGCGGCACCAGGCCGATCCGCCGCCACAGCTCCTCGGGGGCCAGTTCGCGGACGTCGACCCCGTCGACCAGCACCGTGCCGGCGGTCGGGTCGACCAGCCGGGGGATCAGGGTCAGCAGGGTGGTCTTGCCGGCGCCGGTCGAGCCGATCACGGCGGTGGTCCGCCCCGGGGTGGCCCGGAACGAGATGTCGTGCAGCACCGGCGCGCTGGCCCCCGGGTACTGGAAGGCCACGCCGCGCAGCTCCAGCTCACCGTGGCCGTCGACCCGGGTGACCGGCTCGGCCGGTGGCACCACAGTGGACTCGGTGTCCAGCACCTCGGTGACGCGTTCGGCGCAGACCGCCGCGCGCGGCACCATCATCAGCATGAAGGTGGCCATCATGACGGCCATCAGGATCTGCATCAGGTACGCCAGGAAGGCGGTCAGCGCGCCGATCTGGATCTGCCCGGAGTCGACCCGCTGGGCACCGAACCACAGCACGGCGACGCTGGAGACGTTGAGCACCAGCATCACCACCGGGAAGATCAGCGCCATCAGTCGACCGACCCGCAGGGCGGTGGCGGTCAGGTCGGCGTTGGCCACCCCGAACCGCTGCGTCTCGTACGGCTCGCGGACGAACGCCCGGACCACCCGGATGCCGGTGATCTGCTCGCGGAGCACCCGGTTGACCGTGTCGATGCGGGTCTGCATGAGCCGGAACCCGGGCACCATCTGGCGGATGACCAGGCCCAGTGCGATGGCGAGCACCGGCACGCTGACCAGCATCAGCCAGGACAGGCCGATGTCCTCCCGCAGCGCCATCACCACCCCGCCGACGCTCATGATCGGCGCGGCGACCAGCATGGTGCAGCTCATCAGCACGAGCATCTGCACCTGTTGCACGTCGTTGGTGTTGCGGGTGATCAGCGAGGGTGCGCCGAAGCGGGCCACCTCGCGGGCGGAGAACCGGTTGACCTGCCTGAAGATCGCCGAGCGGACGTCCCGGCCGAAGGCCATCGCGGTCCGTGCGCCGAAGTAGACCGCCGTCACCGCGCAGGCGATCTGGAGCAGGCTGACCAGCAGCATCCAACCGCCGGTACGGATGATGTAGTCGGTGTCGCCCCGGGCCACCCCCAGGTCGATGATGTCGGCGTTGAGGCTCGGCAGGTAGAGCGAGGCCATCGTGCCGACGAACTGGAGCAGCACCACCGCGCCCAGCGGCCGGTGGTAGGGCCGCAGGTAGCGGCGCAGCAGACTGATCAGCACGGATGGCTCCCGGGCCTCGGGTCGTCGGTCGTGTCCTGGTGCTGTGTTGTCAACCTCTTGTCCTCCCCGTCGGACATGGTCGTGATGACCTCGATCAGAAAATCCCGGATCACCGCGCGCCGGGCCGGGTCGGCGTCGACGGAGGTGAGCGGGGTGTCGGTGCGCATCCGGTCGACCAGGGAGCGGATGTGTTCCCGCCCCTTGTCGGTCAGCGCCAGTCGGACGGTCCGCCGGTCGGCGTCGTCGCGGCGGCGCTCGACGAAACCGTCCCGTTCGAGGGTGTCGACGATCCCGGTGAGGGTGGCGGGCCGGACGAAACAGCGGTCGGCAACGTCCCGGTGGGTGGCGTCGTCGAGGTGGTTCAGGGTGAACAGCACCCTCATCCCGGCCGGGGTCAGGCCGTGGTGTTCGGCCAGATAGCGACCCCAGTGCTGGTCGACGAGGTGGCCGGCGACCGACAGCAGCCGCCCGAGCGGCACGGTGCGGAGCACGTCGGGATAGGCAGCCAGTGGTTCCATCTGCACGCTGAGTATGTTAGCCCCCGGACCGTCAGGGGCCAAACGAAATGGCCAGGGCTGCTCCGACGTACAGGATCTGGAGCGCCGTACGCGGACCGAGCGGGGTGACAGGTCGACCGGCCAGAGTCAGGTGGCGTCGGGCCGCCGAGACGTTCGCGGGGAACATCGCCACCATCATCAGGGCCAGGCCGGCGGCGACCGGGCGGGCGGTGACCGGGACCAGTAGGCCCACCGCGCCCGCCAGCTCCAGCACTCCGGTCGCGGTGACCAGGGCGCCGGGGAAGGGCAGGCGGGGCGGGACCATGGCGATCAGACCCTCCCGGCGGGGCGAGGTGAAGTGGGCGAAACCGGTCAGCACGAAAAGTAGTGCCAGGCCGACGCGGAGCGCGGGGTGCCAGCCGTCGAGCGCGTCCACGCCCGCCAGGCCGACCAGGCGTGCGACGGCGGTGCCGACGAGCAGAGCGATGAACGGAACCATGCGAACCTCCTGAGGCGCAAATCTTTATATTGCCAAGATGCCGTCCCGATCGCTTTCTTGTCAACGTAAAGATACGATCGTGTCATGACCGTCACCCGCGCCTACCACCACGGAGATCTGCCTCGCGCCCTGCTCACGGCGGCGGTGGCGGCGATCGAAGAATCCGGCCCGGCGGCGCTCAGCCTGCGCGACCTCGCCCGCCGCGCGGGCGTCTCGCACGCCGCCCCGACCCACCACTTCGGCGACAAGGCCGGGTTGCTCACCGCCCTCGCCGTCGAGGGGTTCGACCTGCTGGCCGCCGCGCTGACCGCAGCCGGTGACGACCTGCTCGACGTCGGGGTGGCCTACGTGGACTTCGCCGTCAGTCACCGGGCGCACTTCGAGGTGATGTTCCGACCCGACCTCTACCGGGCCGACACCCCCGAGGTGCGGGCCGCCCGGGAGCGCGCGGGTGCGGCGCTGCACCTCGGCGTGGCGGCCCTGCCACCGCACCGGGCCGAGCCGGGCGAGTCACGGACGGACGCGTTGGCCGCCTGGTCGATCGTGCACGGCTTCGCCACGCTCTGGCTCTCCGGCGCGCTACCCCCCGACATCGACGCCGACCCCCGCGCCGCCGCCCGCACCGTAATCCGCCACCTAATCCCCCCACCCTGACCCACCCCACCCACCCCCGCCCCCTCATCCCCGCCCCCTCGCCCCGCCCGCCCTAGGGCGAGTTGATCAAGAGGTTTACGTCACCCACCGCCAGATTCCCGACGCAAACTTCTTGATCACCGCCTCACTAACCCCTCTGCTCGGGTGATCAAGAGGTTTACGTCACCGGCAACGGAATTCCTGACGCGAATCTCTTGATCACCGCCTCAGGCGCTCAGACGGTGGGGTGATCAAGAGGTTTGCGTCAGTTGGGGCGGGTGGGGTGACGTAAACTTCTTGATCAACTCGCCCGGGGGCGGGGCGGGGGCGGGGGCGAGGGGAGGGGGTGGGGGTTACCAGCTGGTGGGGAGGGGCATGCCTTCGGTGTAGCCGGCGTGGCTCTGGATGCCGACCAGGGCGCGTTCGTGGAACTCGTCGAGGGTGCGGGCGCCGGCGTAGGTGCAGGCGCTGCGTACCCCGGAGATGATCTCGTCGATCAGGTCCTCGACGCCGGGGCGGGCCGGGTCCAGGTACATCCGGGCGGTGGAGATGCCCTCCTCGAAGATCGCCTTACGGGCGCGGTCGAAGGCGCTGTCCTCGGCGGTCCGGGCGCTGACCGCGCGCGACGAGGCCATCCCGAAGCTCTCCTTGTAGCGTCGCCCGTCCGGCTCGGTGTAGAGGTCACCCGGCGACTCGTAGGTGCCGGCGAACCAGGAGCCCACCATCACGTTGGACGCACCGGCGGCCAGCGCCAGCGCCACGTCCCGGGGGTGGCGTACCCCGCCGTCGGCCCAGACGTGCCGGCCGAGGGCGCGGGCCGCCGCCGCGCAGTCCAGCACGGCGGAGAACTGGGGTCGGCCGACCCCGGTCATCATCCGGGTGGTGCACATCGCGCCCGGTCCCACCCCGACCTTGATGATGTCCGCGCCCGCCTCGACCAGGTCGCGTACCCCCTCGGCGGTGACCACGTTGCCGGCGGCCACCGGGACCGGGGGGTCCAGTTTGCGGACCGCCCGTAACGCGGAGATCATCCGTTCCTGGTGCCCGTGCGCGGTGTCCACCACTAGGGTGTCGACGCCTGCCGCGAGCAGCGCCTCGGCCTTTCCGGTGACGTCACCGTTGATGCCGACGGCCGCCGCGATGCGCAGCCGACCCCGGTCGTCGACGGCCGGCCGGTAGAGGGTGGCCCGCAGCGCACCCTGCCGGGTGAGCACCCCGACCAGGCGGCCGTCGTCGTCGACCACCGGGGCCAGTCGCCGCCGTCCCGCGTTGAGCCGTTCGAATCCGGTACGCGGGTCCGCGTCGGCCGGCACCGTGTGCAGCTCGGTCGACATCACGTGTTGGAGTTGGGCGAACCGGTCCACCTCGTGGGTGTCCGCCTCGGTGACCACCCCCACCGGCCGACCGGCCTCGTCGACGACCACCACCGCGCCGTGGGACTTCTTGGGCAGCAGGTGGATGGCGTCGCCGACGGTGTCGGTCGGGCCGAGCGTGATCGGGGTGTCGTGCACCAGGTGCCGTTGCTTGACCCAGTCGACCACGGTGGCGACCACCTCGATCGGGATGTCCTGCGGGATGACCGCGATCGCACCGCGCCGGGCCACCGTCTCGGCCATCCGCCGGCCGGCCACCGCCGTCATGTTCGCCACCACCAGCGGGATGGTGGTGCCGGTGCCGTCACCGGTGGACAGGTCGACGTCGAGCCGCGAACCGACCTCGGACCGGGCCGGGGCCATGAAGACGTCGTTGTAGGTCAGGTCGTGCGCGGGCACCGCGCCATGAAGGAACCTCACCCCGCCATCATTCCCGCTTCCGGCCCGTCCCGCCGCCGTCGGTGGCCCAGACCACCCCACCGCTGCGGGGGCCGTCCGGCGGCGGGGGCCGGGCATCTGCCGGCCCCACCAGGGGGTACGGCCGGAAGGCGGAACAGGCGGCGGGGCCGTGGAGCGGGTCAGGCGATGGTGCAGATCGCCGCACCGGCGGTGAGCACCGCACCCACCTCGGCGGCGAGCCCCGCGACCGTGCCCGCCTTGTGCGCGTGCAACGGCTGCTCCATCTTCATCGCCTCCAGGACGACGACCAGGTCCCCCTCGGCGACGGTGTCCCCGTCCGCGACGGCGATCTTGACGATGGTGCCCTGCATGGGGGAGGTGAGCGCGTCGCCGCTGACCGCCGTACCCGTGCCGGTGCCGCCACCCCGGCGGGCCGGCCGGCGGGCGGCGGGGGCTGCGGTGGTCGTACCCCCGGTGAGGCCGGCGGGGAGGGTGACCTCCAGCCGCTTGCCGCCCACCTCGACCACGACGGTCTCGCGTGCCGCCGCCGTGTCGGCGGGGCCGGCGGTGGCGGTGAACGCCGGGATCGGGTTGTCGAACTCGGTCTCGATCCACCGGGTGTGCACGGTGAACGGCTCGGTGGTGAACGCCGGGTCCCGGACGACGAGGCGGTGGAACGGCAGCGCGGTGGCCATCCCCTCGACGACCATCTCGTCGAGCACCCGGCGGGCCCGTTCGATCGCCTCGGCGCGGGTCTCGCCGGTGACGATCACCTTGGCCAGCAGCGAGTCGAAGTTGCCGCCGATCACGTCACCGGCGCTGACCCCGGTGTCGACCCGGACGCCAGGGCCGGTGGGCAGCCGCAGCGCGGTGATGGTGCCGGGGGCGGGCAGGAAGTTGCGGCCCGGGTCCTCGCCGTTGATCCGGAACTCGATGGCGTGCCCGCGCGGGGTCGGGTCCGCGGTGAACCGCAGTTTCTCGCCGTCGGCGATCCGGAACTGCTCGCGGACCAGGTCGACGCCGGCGGTCTCCTCGGTGACCGGGTGCTCCACCTGGAGCCGGGTGTTGACCTCCAGGAAGGAGACGGTGCCGTCGCCGCCGACCAGGTATTCGACCGTGCCGGCGCCGTGATAGCCGGCCTCCCGGCAGATCGCCTTGGCGCTGTCGTGGATCTGGTTGCGCTGCGCGTCGGTGAGGAACGGCGCGGGGGCCTCCTCGACCAGCTTCTGGTGCCGGCGTTGCAGGGAGCAGTCCCGGGTGCCGACCACGACGACGTTGCCGTGCCGGTCGGCCAGCACCTGCGCCTCGACGTGCCGGGGCTGGTCGAGGTAGCGCTCGACGAAGCACTCGCCGCGCCCGAACGCGGCGACCGCCTCCCGGGTGGCCGACTCGAACAGGTGCGGGATCTCCTCCAGGGTGCGGGCCACCTTGAGGCCCCGCCCGCCCCCGCCGAAGGCGGCCTTGATGGCGACCGGCAGGCCGTGCTCGACGGCGAAGGCGGTCACCTCGTCGGCGTCGGCGACCGGGTCGGCGGTGCCGGGGACCAGGGGCGCGCCGGCCCGCTGGGCGATGTGCCGGGCGGTGACCTTGTCACCGAGGTCGCGGATCGCCTGCGGGGTCGGACCGATCCAGGTCAGGCCCGCGTCCAGCACGGCCTGGGCGAAGTCGGCGTTCTCGGAGAGGAAGCCGTAACCCGGGTGTACGGCGTCCGCGCCGGCCCGCCGGGCCACCTCGATCAGCTTGTCGATGCGCAGGTAGCTGTCGGCGGCGGTGTCGCCACCGAGGGCGTACGCCTCGTCGGCGAGGGTGGTGTGCAGGGCGTCCCGGTCGGAGTCCGCGTAGACGGCGACGCTGCCCAGACCCGCGTCGCGGCAGGCCCGGATGACGCGGACGGCGATCTCTCCACGGTTGGCGATGAGTACCTTGCGCACCTTGGTGCTCCTCCCGGGGTCGTTGCCTCGGGAGTGTATCGGCAGCCCGGAGGCCCCCTAACGATCATTCAGTGTGGGATGCCGCACTGTGGGCGCGGTCGACTAGTCAAACTTGGTTATTACGCTTGTACGGTGTCTGCGACTCGGTTGATGATCCTGGGGCTGGTCCGGTGGATGCAGCCCGTGCACGGCTACGACGTACGCCGCGAGCTGTTGAGCTGGGGTGCCGACAAGTGGGCGAACGTGCAGCCCGGCTCGATCTACCACGCGTTGCGCAAGCTGACCGAGGAGGACCTGTTGCGGGCGGTCGCGACCGAGCAGGTCGGTGCCCGTCCGGCGCGCACCACCTACGAGGTGACGCCCAAGGGGGACGAGGAGTTCGAGACGTTGCTGCGGGCGCAGTGGTGGCAGTTGCACGAGGTGCCGGACCCGTTCGCGTCGGCCTTCTCGTTCCTGCCGGCGATGCCCCGCGAGGAGGCGGCGGCGGCGCTGCGCAACCGGGCGAATCTGCTGCGTGCCGGTGTCGAGTCGATGCGTGCCTCGTTGGACTCCGACTGGGTGCGCAACAGCAGGCCGGTGCACGTGACCTGGATGTTCGAGCTGTGGTTGGCCCGGGCCGAGGCGGAGATGGCGTGGTGCGGGCGGATCGCCGAGCGGATCGACTCGGGGGTGTCGTACCTGCCTGCTGGGCTGACGGGGGCGGGCGTCTGGCCCGGCTGGACCGACGGCGCTCCGCAGCGCGGCACGGCCGAGGGTGCTCCGCCGCCAGGCGCGGCCGACGGCGCTCTGCCGCCCGGCGCGGCCGACGGTGCTCCGCCGCCCGCCGAGAAAAGTAATAATCAACGTTGACCATAGAAGCTATATCGCGTTAGCCTGCTTCCGGCCCGTTGCGGGAGTGCGCCGCATGGCGTCACGGGGGCAGACGACGGCCGGCACCACCCGGCCCGGACGACCAGGAGCAGAGATGATCGAGACCAGAGGGCTGCGGAAGTCGTTCCGCTCCCGGCAGGGTCGGGAGACGAAAACGGTCGACGCCGTCCGGGGGGTGAACCTCCAGGTCCCGGCGGGAGAGATCTTCGGTTTCCTCGGCCCCAACGGCGCCGGCAAGACCACCACCCTGCGGATGCTCGCCACGCTCATCGAGCCGGACGGCGGCGAGGCCACCATCGCCGGTGCCGACCTGCGCAAGGACCCGGCCGAGGTGCGCCGCCGGATCGGCTACGTCGCCCAGGGCGGCAGCACCTGGGACGAGAGCACCGCCCGCGAGGAACTCGTCCTGCACGCCCGGATGTACGGCATCGGCAAGGCCGACGCGCACCGCCGCGCGGTCCGCGCCCTGGAGGCCTTCCAGCTCACCGAGTACGCGGACCGCAAGTGCAAGACCTACTCGGGCGGCCAGCGGCGACGGGTGGAGATCGCCCTCGGCATCATCCACGAGCCGAAGATCGTCTTTCTCGACGAGCCGACCACCGGCCTCGACCCGCAGAGCCGCGCGCACATGTGGGACGAGATCCGCCGGCTGCGTACCGAGGGGATGACCGTCTTCATCACCACGCACTACCTCGACGAGGCCGACGCGCTCTGCGACCGGATCGCGATCATGGATCACGGCGAGGTGGTCGCCGAGGGCACCCCGGCCGAGCTGAAGCGGGAGATCTCCGGCGACGTCGTGCTCGTCGGCCTCGACGTGGCGAGCACCCCGCAGGCCGCCGAACTCCTCGACAGCGAGGAATACCTCAACAAGCTGGAGACCGTCGACGAGGGCGGGCTGCGCCTCTACGTCGACGAGGGCACCACCGCCATCCCGCAGGTCCTGCGCCGGCTCGACCACGCCGGGCTGGTCATGAGCTCCATCGAGCTGCACCGCCCCAGCCTCGACGACGTCTTCCTCACCAAGACCGGCCGCTCGCTGCGCGAGTCCTGAGACACCGGAGACCACGGATGAAATTCGCCCGCGACACCTGGCTGATCTTCCAACGCCAACTTCAACTGCTGCTGCGCAACCCGGTCTGGGTCTTCGTCGGCGTCTTCCAGCCGGTGATGTACCTGCTGCTCTTCGCCCCGCTGCTCAAGCCGGCGCTGAACGCGCCCACCCAGGCCGCCGCGTACAAGATCTTCGTACCGGGCCTGCTGGTGCTGCTGGCCATCTTCGGCGGACTGTTCCAGGGCTTCGGCCTGATCGCCGAACTGCGCGCCGGAGTCATCGAGCGGTCCCGGGTCACCCCGATCAGCCGGCTCGCCCTGCTGCTCGGCCGCTCCCTGCGCGACGTCGTCTCGCTGATCGTGCAGGCGATCATCATCACCCTGCTGGCGCTCCTGTTCGACCTGCGGGTCTTCATCGGGGACCTGCTGCTGGCGTACCTCATGCTGGCCCTGATCGCGCTGATGACCTCGGCCGTCTCGTACGGCGTCGCACTCAAGGTCAAGAGCGAGGACGCGCTCGCCCCGTTGATGAACACCGTGGCCCAGCCGGTGCTGCTGCTCTCCGGCATCCTGCTGCCGCTCACCTTCGCCCCCGGCTGGCTCCAGGGGGTCGCCGAGTGGAACCCGTTCTCCTGGGCGGTCGACGGCACCCGGGCGTTGTTCGCCGGTGACCTCGCCAACGACAAGGTGTGGCAGGGGCTGGGCATCATCGCGGTGCTCGCCGCCGCCGGGGTCTTCTGGGCGGCCCGACAGTTCGCCCGCAGCGTCCGCTGACGATCCCCACCCCGGGCGAGGCCCGGTCACGCGCTCGTCGCGTCAGACCGTCACCCCACCTCCCCACGGCACCCCGGCTTCCCGGCCGGATGCTGTGGGGAGGTGATCGACTGTGTGCCGCCGAGCGGTATCGGTGCGCGGTGGACACCGCAACATCGGCCCAGGGGGAGCCGAACTCGCCATTCCCCCGGCCGGCCGGTCAGTGCACCCGGGCGAGGGTGACGCCGTCGGCCAGGGGGAGCAGCACCGCATCGACGCGTACGTCGGCGAGCACCTCGTCGTTGAAAGCGGCGATCGCCCGGTCGGCGGCGTCACGGGGGGCGAGCACCCGGCCGCCGCGCAGGGTGTTGTCGACCGCGATGACCGCACCGGGCCGCATCCTCGGCACCAACTCCGCCCAGTACACCGGGTAGCCGGTCTTGTCGGCGTCGATGAAGGCGAAGTCCAGGTAACGCTCGTGCGGCAACTCCCGCAGCGTCTCCGCGGCCGGGCCGATGCGCAACTCGATCCGGTCGGCCACCCCGGCGCGCTGCCAGTAGGACCGGGCGATACCGGTGAACTCCTCCGAAATGTCGAAGCAGGTGAGCCGACCGTCCTCGGGCAGCCCACGGGCGATCGCCAGCGACGACAGCCCGGTGAACGTGCCCACCTCGACGGCCTGCCGGGCACCCAGCAGCCGGGTCAGGAAGGTGAGGAACGCCGCCTGCTCCGGCGCCACCTGCATCTCGGCGTGCGCCGGCAGCACCGCGCGGGTCTCCTCGGCCAGATCGCGGATGATCTCGTCCGGCGGAGACCCGTGGGCGATGAGGTAGGCGTGCAGTTCCGGCGTCAGCGGCAGCGACTTCGTGGTCATGACCGGACGTTAGCCCAGCGGCTCGATCTCCTGGGCGCCCGGCGCGACCTTCGACCACAGGTCGGTGATGCTCAGCTCCAGATCGCGCAACAACCCACGGAGCAGCGGCAACGACAACCCGACCACCGTTCCCGGATCACCCTCGATCCCGTTCAGGAACGCCCCGCCCAACCCGTCGATGGTGAACGCCCCCGCCACCGCCAACGGCTCACCCGTGGCCACGTACGCGGCGATCTCCGCATCGGTGACGTCCGCGAAGTGCACGACCGTCGAGGCCACCGCCTCCGCGCGGGACTCACGCATCACGTCGAGCAGACAGTGCCCGGTGTGCAACACCCCGCTGCGCCCACGCATCCGCTCCCACCGTCGGGTGGCGTCGGCCGCATCCGCCGGCTTGCCGAGAATCTCACCGTCGAACGCGAGCACCGAGTCGCACCCCAACACCAGAGTCCGCTCGTCGGCAGTGGTACGTAGCCGGTCGGACACCGCCTGCGCCTTCAGCCGGGCCAACTCCAGGCAGAGATTCTCGGCCCGATCCGCGACCACCTGGGACTCGTCGACCCCACTCACCAGTACGTCCGGCTCGATCCCGGCGGCCTGAAGCAACTTGCGGCGGGCGGGGCTCTGCGAGGCGAGTACGAGGCGCAGCGGCAAAGAATTGGACACGGGCCGACGCTACCGGCTGATCCGTGGTGGCGGGTCGTCGGCACCTCGGCGACGACGCCACACCAGGAACCCGCACCCGGCAGCCACGATCACCCCCAACGTCGCCCACCCCCGTGCGGCGGCACCGCCATCGTCGTTCCCACCGGACGATGACGTGGCTGCGCTCGTCGTCCCTGCCTGCGGGGGAGCGGCGGTGACGCTCTCGAAGCCGAGGGGTGGGACATCGGCGGTGAGCGCGGCCACCAGGTCGATGACTCCATAGCCGTACTCGTCGTCCCGGCCGGGAGGACCTTTGTCGACAGCGGTGGCCGTCAGCCGGTGTACGACCTCGGCGGCGGGAAGGTAGGGGTACTTCGAGCGGACCAGCGCCGCCGCCCCGGCAACAATGGCCGTCGCATCGGACGTACCGGTTCCCTTGCGGTACTTGCCGTTGATGCTGGTGCTGTAGATGTCGACAGCCGGCGCAACAACATCAACCTCAGGACCACTCACAGAGATGGAGGCATGCTTACCATTTTTGCTTGTCCCGCCCACTGCTATGACACCCGGATAGGCGGCCGGGTATCCAACGTCTCGTTGGTTGGGTTGGTTGCCTGCTCCAGCTACAACAACAATGTTGGCTTCAGTTGCTTCTTTGACGGCCAGCTGTAGTCGAAGATCAGGCTCCCCTGTCATTGAGATGCTGATTACGCCCACTTTTTTTGATACCGCGTAGTGGATCCCTGCAGCGAGGTCGTCGCTATTGCCCTGCTTGTTGGATACCTTGATTCGCACCGGCACTATCTTGGCCATTGGTGCAATTCCGAGCGCGCCCCCTTGAGCTTCCCCGTGGGCTGCGATTAGGCCAGCCATCCCTGTTCCGTGGCTATCTTGGTCCTGATGGCCGTCGCCGCCTCCTTTGTATGTGAGGTCAATTCCAGAAAGAAGATTTCTGTATAGGTCGGGATGCTCTTCCACCCCTGTGTCTGGCACTGCTACTACGACGCCTGCACCGCGGCTGATCTGGTGCGCCTCGTCAACCTTTAAGTATCGCAGATGCCACTGGTCTTCCCTGACAGATGCAGGGGGATTTGCTGACTGGATCCCAGAAGGAACTCCTGGAATGAGGGTCGTCAAAAAAGTAAGGGAAATGGTTGCTCTCTGTGCGGCTCTTCTAATCAACGATCGAATCCGATGGCTGGCCCTGGATCAATAGGGCCTTGCTCGTCAGGGGGGTGAACTACTGGAGGCACGCCTTCCGCTGCCTCCCAGGGGTTGTCTGGATTCCACTGACGCAGCTTGCTATTGGATGAACTGCCGTGATCCAGCAGTCCGAACGGCCCGCCTGGCGGGCTGGTAGTGCCACCTAGGGGCGAGATTCCGGGAACATTGTTGGACTGAGTAAATCGGGCGCTGCGGGGCCTTGTTCCTGCCGCGCCTGTTGGTGTAGTTCCAGCGCCGCCGCCGCCGATTACACCGCCGATAGGGTTAATGCGGCGTGATGAGGTTGTGCCATTAGGTTGCCCCAAGCCAATTCCCGGCGGTCCTCCAATTAGGCCGTTAGGTGGTACTTGGCGAGCGGGGAGGGTTGGTGAAGGGCTGTGGTTGTTTCCAAATCCTGTTCGGACAGGATTGTCGCGTGGAGGTTGAGGCGGCCCGGGTTGATCGCCTCGGCTGCTCGTGCCGGTTATTGGCGAGAGGGGAGGAAAGTTGGTGCTACTTCCGGGCGCGACTTGCGGTGCTGGGCCGAGCGATCCCTGAATCGCGGGAGGTGGAGCAATTCCAGTGCCGGCGCTACCGAGGATCGGTCCCACGGTGTTAGTTGTTTGATTTGGTAGCAATCGTGCTTGGTTACTCGACCCCGGCCTCGTTATGGACTCTTTCTGTGGGATAGGAATTGGCAAAATCGGTGGAATTGCAGGCCCTTCGTGGGGTAATGCGTATGTGTCGGGGCTGCTCTGATCTACCCCCGGTGTTGGCCTCGGTCTGGGAGGGGGTTTTTGGAGCATTGCTTGGGCTTGTTGGAGTTCACCACTGAGCCCGAACATGATCCCGCGTGCCTGTACGTTCAGCCGCTCCAGGTCGCCATCGCTCACCGGTGGGTCCACCACCCGGCTGCCCATCGCCGCCTTGGGGTCGGCCAGCGTCGCTTCGTACCCCCGCTTCTGCTGGAGCTTCGTCGCGTACTCGTCGTGTAGGCGCCTCAGTTGCGGTCTGGTGCTGTCGATGGCGCGGGCGGCGGCGGCGAGGGCGTCGTGGTTGGCGGCGGCTGTGTCGTGGGTGTGCTGCACCCTGCTGATCAGCTCGTCCAGTTCACCGAGGTACGCCTTGGCGGCGTCGTTGGTGGCGGGTGGCCATGCCTCGGCGAGGCCGCTGCGGTACTGCTGGAGTCTCCGCAGGTGAGCCTGGGCGAGGTCGCAGACCTTGCGCCATCCCGCGACGTGCTTCCAGTGCCCCTGGGTCTCCTGGTCCTGGAGGCAGGCCCACATGCTGAGCACGTCCATCAGTTGCCAGTCGGTGAGGCCGGAGGTGCGGCCGCTGCCCCGTTCGATCACGGCAGCACCACCGGGCCCGGATTTTCGGGGCTGTTGGGCGCGGGAGCGGTCCACGAGGAACGGCCGGTGAGAGTGGACGCGGTGACCTGTGCGCCGTGCAGGGCGCGTTCGACGTCGGTCACCCGGGCGTGGGCGAAGGCGTCGGCACCCTGGTAGTCGGTGGCGATCCGGTTGGCGGCGGTCGCCAGCCGGCCGGTGGCGCCGGCCAGGCCGTGCACCAGGTCGGAGGTGGCCTGCTGGGTCTCCCAGTGCGCCTGGAGGAAGTGCACCAGTTCGATGAACGCGTCGCACGGGTTGGGTACGGCGGCGGTCATGTCGTCGGCGATGTAGCGCAGGTGTGGCGTGTAGTTCCGTTCGACCTCGGTCTGGAGTTGGTCGGCGAACTCCCGCATCTGGCGGATGTCGGCCTCGATGCCGCCGTAGTTGCCCAGCCAAGAAGCTGGGCGGCCCTCCTCAGGGATCACTGGTCCTCCCGAACGTCACGACACCGTCTCCCAGAGTGAGGCTAGTGGCTGTTCGGCGATCCCGGCAGCCCCGGCACCGGCCCCGGCCGCCCTCCGCCAGGCAACAGCCCCGGCACTGGCCCCGGCCGCCCACGGCCAGTCAACAGCCCCGGACGGCCGCCGTCGGCCGGCAAGCCTGGCGCGGTGGCGTCGGCTGTCAGCGGGGCAGGCCGGAGGTGCGCCAGGCGGCACGACCGGGCAGCGGGACCGCGCCGACCGGACGGGCGCTACGGGCCCACGTGGACCCTGCGGCGGGCCTGGGTGTGCCGGCCGGCCGGGAACGGAGGGTGATCGCGCCCACCAGCGCGGCCAGTTCCTCGGCGGTGGGAACCCCCCGGACTACCCGGAACAGCGGCTCTTCGGCAGACATGCCGCCAGAGTACGCGTCCGCAAGTTGACCCACGTCGCACAGTGGCGTGCCGGCGGTGTGCGCGTTGGTGCGGCCGGGTACCGTCTCACCGATGTCTGACGTGCCTTCCCAACTCGTCGCTGACCGGTACCGGCTGCTCGCGCCGCTCGGTCAGGGTGGCATGGGCCGGGTCTGGAGGGCACGTGACGAGGTGCTGCACCGGGACGTCGCCATCAAGGAGTTGGTCCCGCCGCCCAGTCTGACCGACGACGAGCGCCGCGAGATGCGGGAGCGGTCGCTGCGTGAGGCGCGGGCGATCGCCCGGCTCAACCACGTCAACGTGGTGCGCATCTTCGACGTGCTGCGTACCGACGGTGACCCGTGGATCGTCATGGAGTACGTGGCGTCGAGGTCGTTGCAGGACACCCTCGCCGAGGACGGGCCGGTGCCCCCGGCCCGCGCGGTGGAGATCGGCCTGGGCGTGCTGGGCGCGCTGAAGTCCGCCCACAAGGCCGGGGTGATGCACCGGGACGTCAAGCCGGGCAACGTGCTGCTCGGCACCGACGGCCGGGTGGTGCTGACCGATTTCGGACTGGCCACCATTCCCGGCGACCCGAACGTCACCCGGACGGGAATGGTGCTGGGCTCGCCCGCGTACATCGCGCCGGAGCGGGCCCGGGACGGCACCGCCGGGCCGGAGGCGGACCTCTGGTCGTTGGGGGCGACGCTCTACGCGGCCGTGGAGGGCAAGTCGCCGTACGCCCGGCCGTCGGCGATCGGCACCCTGGCCGCGCTGGCCACGGAGCCGCTGCCGCCGGCCAGGAACGCCGGCCCGTTGAAGCCGGTGCTGACCGGCCTGCTCCGCAAGGACCCGAGCGAGCGGATCACCGCCGAGGTCGCGGAGCGCATGCTGCGCCGGGCCGCCGGCAAGCGCGCCAGGGGCATCTCACTACTCGACGGGGTACGCCGGCCGGGGCCGAACGGCCCACGTGAGCCGCGTACGCCGGTGGTGCCGGCACCCCGCCCCGCGCAGGGCGGGGGCGCGAAGACCTCGTCGTCCCTGGCCGCCGCGGCGGCGAAGGCGGCGTCGGACAGCGCCGCCGCGCGGGCCACGGCGGGTGGTGCCACCGCGACGGGCGGCGCTGCGGAGGCGACTGTCGTCACCGGGGCGTCGACCACGGGCGCGGACGCCACCACGAAGATGTCGGCCGGAGTGGACGCCGGGCCCACCACGAAGGTCACCCCACCGGGTGGCGTCGACGACGCGCCGACCAGCCTGGTGGAGCCGGCCGGCACTACACCCACCGGTGGGGCCGCCGCGTCGGTGGCTGCGGACGCCGCACCGACCGGTGAGGCCGTCCCGTCGAGCGACGCGGACGCCGCACCGACCGGTGAGGCCGTCTCGTCGAGCGACGCGGACGCCGCACCGACCACCCGGGTCCCCGGGTCGACGCCTGCGGAAACCGCGCCGAAGGCCGGTGTGCCGACCGATGCCGGGCCGTCCGGCGCGGTCGCCCCGTCGGCCCGCGCCGGCCTCGACCCGGCCCCGCCGGCCAACCCCACCGCCGTGCTGGACACGCCGGTCAGCCCGTCCGCCGGGTCCGCCGGAGTCGCCTCCGTCCCGGTGTACGACGAGACGCCGCCGGACCACAAGCGACGTAACCTGCTGATCGGCGCGCTGGTCGCGGTGCTGCTGGTGGGATTGGCGCTGGCCGTCCCGTTGCTGACCAGCTCCGACGAGCCGGGGGACGGCACCCCGCAGGCCGACCCGACGAGCGTCGCCGCGTCCTCCGCCGCCCCGTCGTCGGCTCCGGCGGCTCCGCCCCCGACCAGCGCCGCGCCCAGCCCGACGCCGTCGGCCACCCCTTCCACCGACCCGAACGCGCTGCCTGAGGGCTGGGAGATGTACCAGGGGCCGACGTTCAAGGTCCCGGTGCCGAAGGGCTGGCGGCGCAGCGTCCGTTCCGACGCGGTGGTCATCACCGAGCCGAACGGGGTGCGGGAACTGCTCATCCAGTGGACGCCCAGTCCGAAGAAGGACGCGGTCGCCGACTGGAAGGGCCAGGAACCGTCCCGGAAGAACATCGTCAACAACTACCAGTACCTCGACATCAAGGCGTGCGGCGGTTACCGCACCTGCGCCGACTGGGACTGGTTGGAGAGCCGGGACAACACCCGCATCCACGTCCGCAACCGGGGCTTCGTCACCGCCACCAACCGGGGCTACGCGATCCGCTGGGAGGTGGCGGCGAAGGACTGGAACGCCAACCTGGACAACTTCGCCCTGATCACCAGCCGGTTCGTGCCGGACCGGAGGAACTGACCCGGGGGATTCCCGCCAGGGGTGAAGTCGTTTCGCATGACTTTCCGTCATCCGGGGTATCTGACCCGGGACGACGGAAGGAGGTAGCGAGATGAGTTACCGACGCAGGGATGCCCGGCCGAGACTGGCACTGTGGATGCTCGTCGCCCTCGGCGATGTCGTCCTGCTGCTGTTGAGCGCGGGCGTGGCCGCGCTGGTCGTGTCGATCGCCGTCGTGACGGTCGCCGCCGCCGGGGTCGCCGCCTGGCGGCTGAGCCGACGGACCGCGATGCCCACCGCCACGGATGCCGTGACCATGCCGTTGACCAGCCGGAAGAGCGCCTGACCCGACGGGCTCCACGAATCGCGACGGCGGCAGCCGGACCAGCCATCGACCCTACGGTGATGACCGGTCCCGCTGCCGCCGAGCCGGCTGTGGGGGCGGTCAGGTGTTGTTCGCGAGCGCGACCAGCCGGGACCGGGTGCCGTTCCAGTAGTTGCGGTCGACGTTGCCGCTGATCCCGGAGACGCTGCCGGTGCTGGTGTACTGCCAGAAGCTCCAGACCGAGGCGCCGGCCGGCAGGGTGCCGGGCGCGCTCGCCCAGCGGGCCACCCAGAGCGGGTGGTTGGCCCACGGGCCCGTCCAACTGCCGGTGCACTGGTTCCACCAGCTCGTGGTGGTGTAGATGACCGCGTACCGGCCGGTGCGGGAGCGGTAGGTGTTGAGGAAGTCCTGGATCCAGTTGCGCATCCCGGTGGTGGACAGCCCGTAGCAGGTGCCGCCGCTGTACGGGTTGGCCTCGACGTCGAGCGCGGCCGGCAGGGTGCGGCTGTCCGCCGACCAGGCCCCGCCGTTGCTGGCGAGGTAGTTGGCCTGGGTGGCGCCGGAGGAGATGTTCGGCCGGGCGAAGTGGTACGCGCCCCGGATCACCCCGGCGTTGTAGGCGTTGACGTAGTTGGTGTTGAAGTCCGGGTCCTTGTAGCTCGTACCCTCGGTGGCCTTGATGAAGGCGAACTCGATTCCGGCGTTGCGCGCGCTGCTCCAGTTGATGGAGCCCTGGTAGTGGGAGACGTCGACGCCGGCGGTGGTGGCGGCGGTCGCGGGTGCGGCCGTGACGACGAGGGCCGCGGCCGCGGTGGCGGCGACGGTGAGACCGGCGGCGAACAGCCGGCGCAACGACAATCTGGTACGGGTCATGGATTCCTCCAGGGACGCCAATCGATTGACGCCAATCTTTGGAGATTCCTGCCCTTGATCGCAAGAGGTCCTAAGGAAACTTTCATCGACAACGGTCGAGTGGATGTCTGGTGATCCGAACCGGTCAGGGCAGGCCAGAGGCGGTATCAGGCAACGGCTCAGCGCAGCGCGGCCGGGTCGAGTTGCCAGCGGAACGGCTCGGCCAGGGTCAGCGTCTCGCCGGCCTTCGCCACCTGGTCCTCCACATAGTGCCTGCCGTCGAGCCGGTGCAGCCGCAGCGAGTGGGCGTCACCGTCCTGCTCGACCAGCAAATACCACGGGATGCCGGCGAGCGCGTAGAGCTGCATCTTGACCAGGCGGTCGGCGGCGGCGTCGCCCGGGGAGACGATCTCGCAGACCAGCGCCACCTCACCGGCCTCGACCACCATGCCCTCGTCGTCGGTGTCGGCGACCACCACGTCGGGAATGACGATCCGGTCCACCCCGAGCCGGAGGTTCACCGCTTCGAACACCAGCAGCCGGCCCGCCGCAGCCTCGGCGCTGTTGGCCAGCAGGCGGGACACCCGCTGGTGCCGCTTGCTCGGAGCAGGGCTCACGATCAGGCTCCCGTCGAGCAGTTCGATCCGGCTCGGGGTGTCGCCCATGGCGAGGTAGTCGGCCTCGGTCCAGAGACCGACGTGGTGTTCCAGGGGAGCCGCGCTCACCGGCCCTCACCCCCCGTTCCGCTCGCCGCCCGGTCAGTCTCACACGATACGAGGCGACGAGCGTCGAGCAACACGAACCGGCCGGGTAGGCTCCCCGGCCATGGTGTCGATCGACGGGCTGGGCGACCTCTGGGACCGGCTGTTCAGCGCCCAACCCGACCCGCCGCCCCTGCTGGTGGTGCTCACCGCCCTGGCCGCGCTGGCGGTCGTCGCGGTCCGGTCGTCCTGGCGGGTCGCCCGCAACGCGGTGACCATCGCCCACGAGGGGGGTCACGCCCTGGCGGCGCTGCTCACCGGGCGGCGGCTGCACGGCATCCGGCTGCACTCGGACACCTCCGGCCTCACCCTCACCGCCGGCCGTCCCACCGGCCCCGGCATGATCCTCACCCTGCTCGCCGGGTACGTCGCGCCGTCGCTGGTCGGCCTGGGCGGTGCCTGGCTGCTCGGCGGCAACCGGATCACCCTGCTGCTCTGGGTCGCGGTCGCGCTGCTGCTCGCCATGCTGCTGCTGGTCCGCAACGTCTTCGGGATGCTCTCCCTGCTGATCACCGGCGGGGTGGTGCTGCTGGTCTCCTGGTACGCCACCCCGCAGGTGCAGGCCGTGTTCGCCTGGACCTCGGTCTGGTTCCTGCTGATCGGCGGCGTCCGGCCGGTCTTCGAGCTGCAACGGCTGCGCAGCCGGGGCCGGATGCCCGAGTCCGACGCCGACCAGTTGGCCCACCTGACGCCCTTCCCGGCGTTGCTCTGGGTGTTCGTCTTCGGGCTGGTCAACCTGTTCGCCCTCGCCGTCGGCGCGGTCCTGCTCGCCGGGCCGCTGCTCACCAGGGCCGGCATTCCGCTCTGAGGCCGCCCACCCGGGCCGCTGCACCGCGACCGCACCTCCAGCGGCATCCCGCGTCGAGCCGTCGGGGGCCGTGCGGTACCCGCACCTGCGGACGACGCCGGTTCGCCGACCTGGCCGGATGCGGGCAGAATCGGTCCGATGCGATACGTGATCATCGGAGCGGGCGCGGTCGGCGGCACCATCGGCGTACTGCTGGGAGAGGCCGGGCGCGACGTCACACTGGTGGCTCGGGGCGCGCACCTGGACGCGATCCGCCGCCGGGGGCTCACGCTGCGTACCCCCGACCGGTCGGTGACCTGGCGTGGGCCGGCCACCGGCGGGCCGGGCCCGGAGCCGCTGCCGGCCGACACCGCCCTGGTACTGACCGTCAAGTCGCAGCACACCTGGGCCGCCCTGGACGCCTGGGCGGACACCCCGGTCGTCGGCGGTGGCACGGCCGGGCAACGGTTGCCCCTGTTCACCGCGCAGAACGGGGTGGCGAACGAGCCGACCGCGCTGCGCCTGTTCGCCCACGTCCACCCGGTCTGCGTGTGGTTGCCGGCGACCCATCTCGACCCGGGACGGGTGATCGCCAGTGGTCACCCGTACCCGGGGATGTTGCACCTGGGCCGCTATCCGGCCGGTGCCGACGAGACCGACGTGGCGGTGTCGGCGGACCTGACCGCCGCCGGTTTCGTCGCCCCGGTGCGGCCCGACGTGATGCGGTGGAAGTACGGCAAGCTGTTGAACAACCTCGGCAACGGGGTGCAGGCCCTGCTCGGTGGCGACCTTCCCGGCTGGCTGCTCGACCGGGTCCGGGCCGAGGGCGTCGCCGTGCTCGCCGCCGCCGGGATCGCGCACTCCAGCGAGGACGAGGAACGGGCCGAGCGGGGTGACCGGGTCGGCACCCGGCCGGTCGACGGGCAACCCCGCAGCGGCAGCTCGACCTGGCAGAGCCTGACCCGGGCGGCGGGTTCCACCGAGGCCGACCACCTCAACGGTGAGATCGTGCAGCTCGGCCGTCGGTACGGGGTGCCCACGCCGGCCAACACCGCCGTGCAGATCGCGGTCCGCCGGCTGGCGCGGGAACGACTGCCCGCCGGCACCTTCCCGCTGGCCGAACTGACCGACCTGGTGCAGCGACCAGAATGATCGGCTGACCACGCAACCCACCGGTGTGCGGCGCGCGTGTCACCTGCGACCGCCACGGGGAGGTACCAGGGTGCCGGACGTCGACGGGTTCGACGAGTTCTACCGGGGCAGCCGACACCGGCTGCTCGGCTTCGTCTGCGCGCTCACCGGCAACCTGGCCGAGGCGCAGGACGCCGTGCAGGAGGCGTACGTGCGCGCCTGGCAACGCTGGTCGACGGTGAGCGGGTACGACGACCCGGAAGCCTGGGTACGGGTGGTGGCCTCCCGGATCGCGGTCAGCCGTTGGCGCAGCCTGCGCAGTCGGGCCCGCGCCTACCTGCGGCACGGGGCGACCGAGAGCGTGCCCGGCCCCGGCACCGACACCCTGGAAGTGGTCGCCGCCCTGCGGCAACTGCCCGAGGAACAGCGCATCGCGCTCGCCCTGTACTACCTGGTCGGCATGCCCGTCGCCGAGGTGGCCCGGCAGACCGCAGCCCCGGTGGGCACGGTCAAGGCCCGGCTCTCCCGGGGGCGTGCCGCGCTCGCCGGGCTGCTCACCGTTGCTGACCTGGAGGAGGTCTGATGGCTGAGGATCCGACCTTCGTCGACCGGCTGCACCGGGACCTGCGTGCGGTCCACTGGCCCGAGCCGGCGGAGATCCGGGCCCGCGCCCGTCGCCGGGCCCGTCGGACGGCGGGGCTGTCGGCGGTGACGGTGCTCGTGGTGCTGGCCGGCTCCGCCGCGCTGGTGACCGGGCGGTCCGCCGGGCTGCCGTCCCCCACCGCCCCGGTGGCGGCCTCGGACTCCGCACCGGTCGTCTACCCGGCCCGGACGGAGATCCCCCTCGCCGCCCTGCTGACTCCCGCCGACCTGCCCGTGCGGACCGGGGCCCGGCTGGGCGGGACGGGGCTGGCCGAGACCGTCCAGGTCGACCCGCTGCTCGAATCGTGCGGGCGGGAACGTGCGGTCGCCGCCCAACTGCCGGTGTCCCGCGCCTCCCGTTCACAGACCCTGCTGCGTCCCGGAACCCGCACCGACCTCCCGGTCGCCCAGGTGCTGAGCCAGGACGTCTACCGGATCGAACCACCCCGGGGCCGGTGGCTGTTCGGGGAGATCTACCGGCTGCTCGACGCCTGCGCGACGTGGACCCTCGGCGCGTCCCTGCTGACCGCCGATCAGCAGCCGGCCCGCACCGGGCAGGAGCACCGCTGGGAGCCGGCGGCGAAAGACTTCGCCGGTGACCAGTCGGTGCTGCTGCGGCACGTGACGTCGCAGCCCCGGGCGCAGGCCGACGGCGAGCCGGCCGGCCGGCCGACAGCCGTCGAGGCGACCCTGGTGGTCCGGGTCGGTGACCTGGTGACCGTGGTCGCGCCCGCCCCGGAAACGGTCGCCGACCGGGCCGACGGCACCGGTCCGGAGCTGACCCAGGCCGCCCTCGTCGCGTTGGGCGGGAGAGCCGCGAAACGCCTCTGCCCGGCCACCGACGCGCCCTGCTGACCGGCCCGGGTTCCCCCGGGCCCTGCTGACCGGCCTGCGGGCTCCCGGCCCTGCTGACCGGCCTACTGGCTGCCGGCCCTGACCGGCCCGCTTGCCCCCGGCGGGGTCCTGCTCTGCTGCCCGGTGCGCGCCAGGGCGGCTGCCCGCGGTCCACCGTCGGCACGCCCGGGGCCGGGTCGGCTACAGCGGGATGTTGCCGTGCTTCTTCGGCGGCAACGTCTCCCGCTTGGTCCGCAGCACCCGCAGCGCCCGGACGATCTGGGTCCGGGTCTCGTGCGGCGGGATCACCGCGTCGACGTACCCGCGCTCGGCGGCGACGTACGGGTTGGCCAGGGTGTCCTCGTACTCGGCGATCCGCTCGGCCCGGACGGCGGCGGGATCCTCGGCGGCGGCCAGCTCCTGCCGGTAGAGGATGTTCACCGCGCCCTGCGCACCCATCACCGCGATCTGCGCCGTCGGCCAGGCGAAGTTCAGGTCCGCCCCGAGATGCTTGGAGCCCATCACGTCGTACGCCCCGCCGTACGCCTTGCGGGTGATCACGGTGACCTTCGGCACGGTGGCCTCGGCGTACGCGTAGAGCAGCTTCGCGCCCCGGCGGATGATGCCGTCCCACTCCTGGCCGGTGCCGGGCAGGAACCCGGGAACGTCCACGAAGGTCAGCACCGGGATGTTGAACGCGTCGCAGGTACGCACGAACCGGGCCGCCTTCTCCGAAGCGGCGATGTCCAGGGTGCCGGCGAAGTGCATCGGCTGGTTGGCGACCACCCCCACCGGGCGGCCCTCCACCCGGCCGTAGCCGACCACGATGTTCTGCGCGTAGAGCGGCTGCACCTCCAGGAACTCGCCGTCGTCGAGGACGTGCTCGACGACCCGGTGC
Source organism: Micromonospora sp. NPDC049081 (assembly GCF_040648835.1). Classification (NCBI taxonomy): domain Bacteria; kingdom Bacillati; phylum Actinomycetota; class Actinomycetes; order Micromonosporales; family Micromonosporaceae; genus Micromonospora; species Micromonospora sp. NPDC049081. The sequence continues at coordinate 99,254 of NZ_JBEZEK010000011.1, forward strand.
ATGTCGTACGGCTGGTTGGCCGAGTCGGGGACCAGGGTGTCCAGTTCCCGGTCGGCGTCGGTGACGTCGAGGTCGGCCGGCGCGTCGAGGACCACCGGTTCGTCCAGGTTGTTCGACGGCAGGTAGGACAGCAGCGCCTTGACGTAGTCGATCGCGTCGTCCTCGTCGGTGGCCAGGTAGTGCGCGTTGCCGCTGCGCGTGTTGTGGGTACGCGCGCCACCCAGCTCCTCCATCGCCACGTCCTCGCCGGTGACCGTCTTGATGACGTCCGGGCCGGTGATGAACATGTGCGAGGTCTGGTCGACCATCACGGTGAAGTCGGTGACCGCCGGGGAGTAGACGGCACCACCCGCGCACGGACCCATGATCAGCGAAACCTGGGGGATGACCCCGCTGGCCCGTACGTTGCGGAAGAAGATCTCGCCGTAGAGGCCGAGCGAGACGACACCCTCCTGGATGCGCGCGCCACCGGAGTCGTTGATCCCGACCACCGGGCAGCCGATCTTCATGGCCAGGTCCATCACCTTGACGATCTTTTCGCCGAAGACCTCGCCGAGGGAGCCGCCGAAGACGGTGAAGTCCTGGGCGAAGACGCAGACCTGCCGGCCGTCCACGGTGCCGTAACCGGTGACCACCCCGTCGCCGTACGGGCGGGTGCGGTCCAGGCCGAAATTGGTGGACCGGTGCCGGGCGAACTCGTCCAGCTCGACGAAGGAGCCCTCGTCGAGCAGCAGCTCGATCCGCTCCCGGGCGGTCTTCTTGCCCCGCGCGTGCTGCTTCTCCACCCCGCGTGCGCCCGCGTGGACCGCCTCGTCGACCCGGCGCTCCAGGTCCGCCAGCTTGCCCGCGGTGCTGTGGATGTTGGTCCCGGTCTCGGTAGTCACCCTGGGAATATAACGATGGTTCAGGCCGACGCGGCTGTGCAGTACGCCTCAGTAGCTTCCGGCGGAGGCTGGCCGGGCGTCGGCGTCGGCCCCGGCCCGTAGGCTGGCGGGATGCCGGGTTCGCCGTACACCGATCTGGATCGACCGCCGCTGTCGGCGGCGCGGCTGTCCCGGGCGTTGACCCCGCCGGTGGGCCCCTGGCGGCGGCTGGACCTGCGGTCGGAGACCGGCTCGACCAACGCCGACGCGGCCGACGCCGCGCGGGCCGGCGAGCCGGAGGGCCTGGTCGTGGTCGCCGAGCGGCAGACCGCCGGCCGGGGCCGACGCGGTCGGGTCTGGCAGTCACCGCCGCGGGCGGGCCTCGCGACCAGCGTCCTGCTGCGGCCCGGAGAGGCCGTCACCGAGCGCGACTGGCCGCCCGCGCCCCCGACCGGGTACGGCTGGCTGCCGCTGCTCGCCGGTGTCGCGCTGGTCGAGGCGGTGTCCCGGCTGGCCGAGCTGGACGCCGGGTTGAAGTGGCCCAACGACCTGCTGGTCGGCGAGGCCAAGTGCGCCGGCATCCTGGCCGAGGCGGTGCCGGCGGCCGGGTCGGCCGAGCCACCCGCGATCGTGCTCGGCATCGGCCTGAACGTGACGCTGCGCGCCGACGAACTGCCGGAGAACCCGACCGGCCTGCCGGCCACCTCGCTGCAACTGGCCGGGGCCACCGCGACCGATCGTGATCCGCTGCTACGGGCCCTGCTGCGCGGCCTCGCCGACTGGTACGACAGGTGGCGGGCGGCCGGCGGTGACGCCGACGCGTGCGGCCTGCGGGAGGCGTACCTGGCCTCCTGCGCCACGGTGGGCCGGCAGGTGCGGGTGCTGCTGCCCGACGGTTCCGCGTTGACCGGGCTCGCCACCGGGGTGGATCCCGACGGTCACCTGCTGGTCGACACCGCTGCCGGTCAGCGGCGGCTGGCCGCCGGGGACGTGCTGCACCTGCGCTGACTCCGGTCGTCTGCGGTCGGTTCGTGCGTGGGGTGCACGGCGGGCCACCCGGCTGATCCGGCGGGTCGTGTCGACCGGTTACGGTCAGCGCGTCCGGTTGTCGGCTAGGAGGTTCCCGTGGCGTTCCCCGAAGACGTGCTCACCGAGGACGAGCACGTCGTCCTGCACCTGCACCCGCACTGGAAGGCGCTGCTGCGGCCGGTCCTGGTGCTGGTCATCGGTGTCGCGGCGGTGGTGGCGGGCTGGCTCCTGCTGCCCGACGGCGACGGTGGCGCGTTGGTGCTCGCCGTGGTCGCCGGTCTGTTCCTGATCGCGGTGCTCTGGCTGGGGTTGTGGCCGTTCCTGGTCTGGCGCAGCACGCACTACCTGTTCACCAACGAGCGGGTGCTGCTCCAGGAGGGGGTCTTCTCCCGGCACCGGCGGGACCTGCCGCTGGCCCGGATCAACGACCACTCGATGACCCAGCGGTTCACCGAACGGCTGCTGGGGTGCGGCACGCTCACCATCGAGTCGGCCGGCGAACGGGGGCAGTCGGTGCTCGTCGACGTGCCCCGGGTCGACCGGGTGCAGACCACCCTCTACGAGCTGGTGGAGGCGCAGCACGACAAGCACACGCTGGGCGACGGGGAGATGCGCGACATCCTGGCCGACATGCGGGAGGGCAAGCCGCTGCGCGACACCACCGGCTGACCCGGGCGGGGGTGCGCGACGGCCCCGGGACGTTCCCGGGGCCGTACCGGTCGGATCGTGCGACCGGGTCGGTCAGGCGCGTGGCGCGCGGTTGGTGCCGGCGTGCAGCTCGGTGGGCAGTTTCGCGTTCAGGTCACCGCCGGCCGCCGTCCGGCCGACGCCGCTGCTTCCGCCCCGGGCCTGTGTGAACACCGTTTCGGTGGCCGGCGCGGGGGTGCGCGGCGGTTCGGTGGCGGGTCGGAGCGTGGGGCCGGTGGTCGGGCCGGGTCGTGGTTCCGGCTGGGCCTGGGCCTCCTCCAGCTCGCTGACCGATTCGGCCAACTCGGCCACCGGGTCCAGTTCGGCCATGGTGTCCCACTCGTCCCGCTTGATGGCGTGCCAGCTCTCCTCGGCGTGCCGGGGGACCGGCTGGAAGACGAAGGTCCGGTAGGACCAGAACCGGAACAGGGTGGCGAGCAGTACGCCGCCGGTCTTCGCCACGTTGAGCGCGAGCAGGCTGTTGAACCCGAGGCCGTACTTGGCGGCGGCGAGCACGCCCAGTTCGATGATCAGGCCGGCGCCGTTGAACAGAAAGAAAAGGGCGTATTCGCGCTTAAGTGCTGATTTGGGACGATCCCGGTACGTCCAGTGACGATTCATCAGATACGACGTGATGGTCGCCACGATGGTGGCGATGACCGTCGCCTTCAGTTGACCGTCGACAAAGACCGTGAGTGCCAGGGCATTGAACACCGCGTAATTGATGACGGTGTTGACGCCCCCGACGATGCCGAATTTGAGCGCCTCGCGGATGAACTTCTGCCAGCGCTCGGGCAGCAGACGGACAAGACGCATGCGCAACACCTTAGGGCAGTGGACGATGCCGGAGGCTCCGGCTGGACGGGGAGGGCGACCGCTCACGACCCGGGCGACGGGTCGTCGGTGGTCGCCTCCGGAAGCGGGGGAGTTCCCGCTTCGACGAAGACGAACCGTCGGTACGACCAGAACCGGAACAGCGTGCCGAGCGCGGTGCCGACCACGTAGCTGGCGATGTTGTCGGCCAACGGGGTGCGGAAGACGTCGGGCCAGATGCTGCCCAGGCCGTAGCGGCTGCCCGCCAGGCAGGCCACCGCGATGCCCAGGCCGACCGCGTTGAAGAAGAAGAACAGCGCGTACTCGCGGGCCGGGTTGGAGCGCACCCGGTGCCGCCAGGTCCAGAACCGGTTGCCGACGAACGCGACAGTCGCCGCGATCACCGTGGAGATGACCCGGGCGGTCACCGGCTCCATCCCGCGGGCCAGCGTGAGGAAGTTGAACAGCGCGAAGTCGACCAGGAAGGCCACCCCGCCCACGGTGGCGAACTTGCTCAACTCGCGGATGAGGTGACCGAACCGGTCCAGCAGCGAACGGACCAGACCCGGGCGGGTCTGTGGGGTCCCCGGTTGGTCCCCGGTCATCGTCGCGGCCACCTCGCGAGCGTACCGGTTGCCGGCTGATCGGACGGGGCACCACCGGCGACCTGTCGCGCGCCGCGCGCCGATCCGCCCGGACGCCCGGTTTCCCCGTCGCCCGCCGTTCGTTCTCGCGGTCACCGGCAGTTCGCCTGAGGATTTGCGTGAAACTGCGCGTGAAAGCGGGTATCAGCTCGTGTTACCGCAGCCGGGCGGCACCTTGTGCAGTTGTTCACAACCAGTCCCACTGACTCGCGGGTCCGCCCGGTTTACGCTGAGGCCAATCCCAGGTTTCCACGAAGGCGACGCGGCCCGCGTCCGCCGAGACTCGTGCATCCCATAAATCGGTCAGCGTCGACCACAAGGAGATGAGTCATGGTTGCTCCGGCTACTGTGCGGGGGATCGATCAGGCCCCCACGACCCACCCCAAGCTGCTCGCCTGGGTCCGGGAGATCGCGGAACTGACGACCCCGGACCGGGTGGTCTGGGTGGACGGAACCGACGAGGAGTGGCGGCGTCTCACCGACGAACTCGTCGACAGCGGGACCCTGATCCGGCTCAACCCGGAAAAGAAGCCGAACTCCTTCTACGCCCGCACCGACCCCACGGACGTCGCCCGGGTCGAGGAGCGCACCTTCATCTGCTCGGTGGACGAAGCGGACGCCGGCCCCACCAACAACTGGATGGCGCCGGCCGAGATGAAGCGGACGATGACCGAGTTGTACCGGGGTGCGATGCGCGGCCGGACGATGTACGTCATCCCGTTCTGCATGGGCCCGGTCGAGGCCGAGAACCCGATGTTCGGCGTCGAGATCACCGACAGCCCGTACGTGGTCGCCTCGATGCGGATCATGACCCGGATGGGTGCCGCCGTGCTGGAGGCGATGGGCGACGACGCCGAATTCGTGCACGCGCTGCACTCCATCGGCGCCCCGCTCGCCCCCGGCCAGTCCGACGTGGCCTGGCCGTGCAACGAGACGAAGTACATCTCGCACTTCCCGGAGAGCCGGGAGATCTGGTCCTTCGGCTCCGGTTACGGCGGCAACTCGCTGCTGGGCAAGAAGTGCTACTCGCTGCGGATCGCCAGCGTGATGGGGCGGGACGAGGGCTGGCTCGCCGAGCACATGCTGATCCTCAAGATCACCTCGCCGGAGGGGAAGGTCTACCACGTGGCGGGCGCGTTCCCGTCCGCCTGCGGCAAGACCAACCTGGCCATGCTGGAGCCGACCATCCCCGGTTGGAAGGTCGAGACCATCGGCGACGACATCGCCTGGATGCGGTTCGGCCCCGACGGTCGCCTCTACGCGGTCAACCCGGAGTACGGCCTGTTCGGCGTCGCCCCGGGCACCGACTGGAAGACCAACGCCAACGCGATGCGCACGCTGGACCGGGGCAACTCCGTGTTCACCAACGTCGCCCTCACCGACGACGGTGACATCTGGTGGGAGGGCATGGGTGAGCCGCCGGCCCACCTGACCGACTGGAAGGGCAACGACTGGACGCCGGAGAGCGAGCAGCTCTCCTCCCACGCGAACAGCCGCTTCTGCACCCCGATCACCCAGTGCCCGATCCTGGCCGACGACTACTTCGACCCCAACGGGGTACCGATCGACGCGATCCTGTTCGGCGGGCGTCGCCGGGACACCATCCCGCTGGTCACCGAGGCCCGCGACTGGGTGCACGGGGTCTACCTGGGGGCGACGCTCTCCTCGGAGACCACCGCCGCCGCGTCCGGCGCGGTCGGCGTGGTGCGCCGCGACCCGATGGCGATGCTGCCGTTCATCGGCTACCACGCCGGTGACTACTTCAACCACTGGATCGAGATGGGCAAGGGCGTCGACGGGGACGCCGCCAAGCTGCCCAAGATCTACTACGTGAACTGGTTCCGCAAGGACGCCGAGGGCAACTTCCTCTGGCCCGGCTTCGGCGAGAACTCGCGCGTGCTGAAGTGGGTCGTCGAGCGGCTCGAGGGCACCGCCGCCGCGGTGGAGACCCCGATCGGCATGGTGCCGACCGCCGACGCGCTGGACGTCGACGGGCTCGACATGACCCCCGAGGACGTCCGGATCGCCCTGAAGGTCGACCCCGAGGAGTGGCGTAACGAGTTGCCGCTGGTCACCGAGTGGTTCGAGAAGTTCGGTGACAAGCTGCCCGCCGTCCTGTGGTCGGAGCTGGACGCGCTGCGCGCCCGGCTCGACGCTGAGCAGCCACGGTAACCGGACACCGGGCAGCCTCCGTCGCGGCGCGGCGGTGACAGGTGTGCGGGGGGCCCGTTGCGGGCAACATCACCAACCATGAGGACGGCCGCCGTGACCCCGCAGGTCCGGCGGCCGTCCGCCGTCCGGGTGTTGACCGTCCTGCTGGCGTCGACCGCCGCCGCCACCGTCGCGGTCGAGCTGCTCAACTGGTGGTACGCCCCGGAGCAGGAGTTCGGCCTCGCGGTACGCACCGGCTGGGCGATGCTGCGCTCATTGGGTTTCCTGGTGCTGATCGGGCAGGTGAACCGGGGACGGGCCGGGGCGAAGCCGTTCGGGCTGATCCTCGCCGTGACCACCGTCTTCGCGGTCGGCCGGCTGGTGGTGCCCCGGCAGGGCGTGCCGCCGCTGCCCGGCCTGCTCGGCTTCGCCGTGCTCACCGCGCTCTGCGTCGCCGTGGTCGTGCTGCTCTACCGCTGCGACGCGGTCACCGGGCATCTGGTGCGCCACCGCCGGGGCCTGGTGGTCGAGGGCGGGACGATCGCCTGGCGGGAGGTCGCCCCGAAACGCCCCCAGGTCACCGGTTGGCTGCTCACCGCCCGGGTGGCCGCCTTCACCTACAGCCCGCTGATGCTGGTGCCCGCCCTGGTGGCTGGCGGCGCGGTGCTGGACGGCCGGCTCGCCGCCGTACCGGTGGTGCTGCTCTGGTTCGGTGGCGGCATCGTGGTCAGCTATCTGGTGCTGTTCTGTACGGCGTTCCTGATGCGTGGCCGACCCTGGGCCCGCCGCCTGCTGGTGACGGTCACCCTGGGCGTCCTCGCGGTCAACATCCCCCTGTGCTGGTGGCTCCTCGGCCTGGACGGCCTGATCCGCGACGGCGCCCCCCTCCTGGCAGCCGCCACCCTCACCCTCTACTCCCTCCACCGAGCCACCCCAGCCCCCACCCCCGAGGGCCCGCCCCGGTGATCAAGAGGTTTCGGTCAGCGGCCGGCGGTGGGATGGCGTATTTCTCTTGATCACGCCCGTAGTGCGCCCACCGAGGCACTGATATTCGGTGCGGGTCGCTACGCTGCAGGGTGATGACTCTGCGGAACCTTATCTACTCCGTCTACGAGCGCCGGTTGACGGCCAGGCTCGCAGGTCGGCCGGTGCCCCGGCACGTGGGCGTGATGTGCGACGGCAATCGTCGGTGGGCGCGGGAGATGGGCCTCGTCGATCCGAACGACGGGCACCGGATGGGTGCCGAGCGGATCAAGGAGTTGCTGCGCTGGTGTGACGCGGCCGGGGTGGGTCACGTCACCCTCTGGTTGCTCTCCACCGACAACCTGTCCCGGCCGGCGGAGGAACTCGACCCGCTGCTCCAGATCATCGAGGATCTGACCACCGAGCTGGCCGAGGAGGGCAACCCCTGGCGGCTGCGGATGGTCGGTGCGCTCGACGTGCTGCCGACCCAGCACGCCCAGGCGCTCAAGGCCGCCGAGGAACGCACCCGGGAGCGCAGCGGCGGCGCCCAGGTCAACATCGCCGTCGGGTACGGCGGCCGGCGCGAGATCGCCGACGCGGTCCGTTCGCTGCTGGTGGAGCACGCCGCCAAGGGCGGCACCATCGAGGAACTGGCCAACTCGTTGGACGTGGACCACATCTCGGAGCACCTCTACACCCGGGGCCTGCCCGACCCGGATCTGATCATCCGGACCAGCGGCGAGCAGCGCCTGTCGGGCTTCATGCTCTGGCAGTCGGCGCACTCGGAGTTCTACTTCTGCGAGCTGAACTGGCCGGACTTCCGGCGGGTCGACTTCCTCCGCGCCCTGCGCTCCTACGGCACCCGGCAACGCCGCTACGGCACCTGACCCACCGACGCGACCGGGCGGGCCGTCCACGGCACCCCGCAGAACACCCGCGCGGCTGCGCTCAGCTCAGGTCAGGTGGTGTACGGCCCGGGTGAGGAAGTCGCCCAGCGCGGCGGGCGAGTCGATGGTGAGGTCGGCGGCCTCGGCGACCTCACGGCCGGTCTCCGGATTGGCCACCGCCACGCAGACGCCGAGGAAACCGGGGTCGGCGGCGGACCGGGCGCGCAGCGCCGCGAACGCCTTGATGTCGGAGACGTCGTCGCCGAAGTACCAGGCACCACCGGCGTCCCGGACCACCTCGCCGATGACCAGCCCCTTGTCCCGGTCGACGGGCGGCTTGAGCTCCAGCACCATCCGGCCCGCCTGCACCCGCAGCCCGAGCCGTTCGGCCTGGGCCCGGCCCCACTGCTCGACCGTCGGGCCGAGCTGCTGGGCGGTACGCCAGTGCAGCGCGACGCTCAGCCGCTTGAACTCCACCAGCGCCCCGGCGGGCAGTTCGGCGCGGGCCAGGTCGGCCAGTTCGGCCATGGTGGGCACCCAGGGCAGCGCGGCGGGTTCGGTGACCGTCTCGCCGCCGGAGTGGCTGTGCTCCAGGCCGTAGAGGCCGTAGAGGTCGATCCCGCTGAGGCCACCGAGGTGGTCGCGGAGGAAGTCGACGGGGCGGGCGGAGACGATCGCCACCCGCTGCACCACCGGGGCCAGCGCCTCCAACGCGGCGAGCACCTTGGGGGCGGGGCGTACCGCGGTGGGGTCGTCGTCGACCGGCGCGAGGGTGCCGTCGAAGTCGAAGAAGAGGACGGTGTCGGCGGCCCGCTCGGCGGTGGTACGCCAGGCGTGCTCAGCATCCAGCGGAATCGGTGGCTGCTGGTTACCCAGATTCAACGACGGCACGCGCGACAGCGTACCCCGGGGGTGGTGGCTGATTCGTGGCTTCGGAGTGGCTTCTTGACACCGGCGGGATGGGCTGATCGTGGTGCGCCTCAGCGCTCGGCGGCTCCCCGGCCGCGTCGTCCCAACGGCACCACTGTGGCCTGCCGGCCCTGGTTGAGCAGGTAACCCTCGACGAAGCCGGTGTTCCGGTCGCCGGTGCGGGCCTCGATCTCGTTGAGCCGCGCCACCATGAAGTCGGTGAGCGCGCTGACCCGGTCGTCGAGTCGGTCGTGCAGTTCGGCGACCACCGCCAGGACGACGGCGGTGCCGGCGGCGGTGAGGGCGAAGAGGTTGACGACCAGCGGAATCTGCCCACCGGTGCCCAGACCGACCACCAGGTTCGCGGTCACGCACGCGGTCAGGGAGACTGCCGCGACCACGACTGCCCACCATTTCAGGGTCATGGACAGACCCCTCCTTCTGTCCCGCAGGGCTGAGTTCGGCCTTGTCCCGTCCCCCCGCCGACGACGAGCCCAAGCAGTACGGATACGGACGCTAGCGTGCCCGTTGCGGCCCCGGAGCGAAACGGTCGGGTCTGCTCAGGCGTTCTTTCGCCATCTGAGGAACTACCCGGCCTGCTCGCCTCCATTTCGGACATCGAGGGGGAGCGTAGGGCGGTATGCGAGATAACGGATGGTTTCCCGGATGTGGAACTTCTCCGCGTCCGACACGGCGGGATCGACCAGCCGGCGCAGCAGCGCCTCGACGTCCGGGTCCATCGGAGGGGTGTTCGCCGCACCCCGGGGAGCGGCGGCCCGGTCCCAGCCGAGGGCGGTGAAGGCGGCGGCGGGGTTGAGGCCGAGCCCCTCACAGAACGCCACCACCCGTTCGGCCTCCGGGTCGCTGGCCCAGTCGCCGCGGACCCACCGGTTGATCGTCTGGCGGGAGACGCCGGTGCGGCGGGAGACCTCGGTGCCGGTCCAGGCCCGCATGGCCCGGGCGTCGTCGAGCGCCCGGCGAACGAAGGTGGCGAATGCGATCTTCCGGGCGGGGGCGGTCTCGGTCACCCCGTGACGGTACGGCCGTAACGCCCGTCCGGGGTGCCCGGGGCGGATCTTTGTCACGCATGTGAGACGCGCTCACCGTGCGACCCGACGCCTGGTGATTCCTCGCTTCATGGGTGTTTACCTGGGCATAATAGCCGCGTTGCGGGTCGGGGGGAACCGGGCAAAAAGCTGATACTGTCACGCTCATGGGACATTCTACGGTTTGTCACGTGCTTGAGACGATCACTGCTCACATGCGTCACGCGTCCGGTGCCAGGGGGGCGCGGTGACCGAACTCACGACCCGCGCCCAGGCGTTCGGCCTGATCGCGGAGGGGGTCGCCGCAGGACTCAGCGCACCCTGGCGGCTCTACCTGGCCCGCGGTTGCCGCTACCTGTCCCTGAGCGTCGGCGACCGGGACGAGTGGAACGCCTGGCGGACCCATCTGGGCTGCCCGGAGATGAGCGTCCGGGTCTACGACGCCGGGGGCGAGATCCGACGGTCCTCAATGGCCGAGGTCGTCCTGGACGGCTGCCGGATCAGCGTGGAGCTGGTCGAGGAGGTCAGCACCGAGGACCTGGAACGGTTGCTGGTCGTCGATCCGAGCCCGGCCGAGCCGGAGGACCGGTGATCCGGCCGACGCGGCCCACCGGAGCCGCCCGATGAGCCCGCTCCTCGCCGTGTTCCTCGTCCTCGTGCTGGGTGCGACCAGTTACGCCGCCGGTCGGTTGCACGGCCAGCTCAGCTACCGGATCGGCTACCGCTTCGGTTACCGGCAGGGTTACTTCGACGGGGACCGGGGCGCCTGGAACCGGCGTCGGCGTGACGCCCAGGCGGTGCTCGCCTCGGCGCTCGCCGTCCCGACCGGGACGGCTGCGGCTGCGGCTGGACCGTCCGCCCCGGCGGTCCGCCAGGGCACCACCTACGCCGGCTCCTCGTTCACCGCCCCGCCGGGCCCGGTCGCCGTCCGTCCTGGCCCGATGGTCGCCCCGCCTGGCCCGGTCGCTGCCCGTCCGGGGCCGGTCACCGGTCGGCACCCGACCGGCACGCTGGTTCGCCGGACCGGCTGAACCGCAGGGGCCACCTCCGTCGGTCACGGCGGACGCGGCCCAGCAGCTGGCTCGTCACCCTCCACGGCGTCGTCGACGATGTCGACCGCGTCGGACGGGTGACGCGGTTCCACCGGCCGGGATGCGCGCAGGGGGCTGGCATCCCGGCCGGTCCGCCGTCGGTCACCGCACCGGGGGCGGATCCTCGTCTGCCTCTAGCCGAGGCGGCCCGACGCCGCTAGCGTCTAGGCATGACCCGGGGTTCTCCCGGGTCAGCCGGCCGCCCGGATCTGCGACCTCGCACACGGGGTTCCGCATCCGACCCCGTGTCCCCGGGCACCGGAGGAGGCGGAACGCGGATGGCGGATGCCCGTCCGTCGGAGCAGGCCTGTGACGACTCGCCGTACGCCCGCCGGTGTCGACCAGATCCCGGCCGCGACTGCCACGACCCGCCGATCCACCCGGAGCCGCCGTACGACGGCCGCTGCTCCGCCCGGCCCCGAGGAGCCCGGACCAACCGGCCAGGTGTTCGTCCTGGACACGTCGGTGCTCCTGTCCGACCCGGCGGCCTTCCACCGCTTCGCCGAGCACGAGGTGGTCCTGCCCCTCGTGGTGATCTCGGAGCTGGAGGGCAAGCGGCACCACCCGGAGCTGGGTTGGTTCGCCCGCCAGTCCCTGCGGATGCTCGACGAGCTGCGGGTCCGGCACGGTCGGCTGGACCGCCCGGTGCCCGCCAACGAGTCCGGCGGCACGCTCACGGTGGAGCTGAACCACTCGGACGGCGGCGTCCTGCCCCCGGGCTTCCGCAACGAGTCCAACGACGCCCGCATCCTGTCGGTGGCGCTGAACCTGGCCGCCGAGGGGCGGGAGGTGACCCTGGTCAGCAAGGACATGCCGTTGCGGGTCAAGGCCGCCGCGGTGGGCCTGCGGGCCGACGAGTACCGGCACGGCCAGGCCAGCGATCCGACCTGGACGGGGATGGCCGAGCTGGAGCTGGGTGAGGACGAGATCGGCCGGCTCTACGCCGGGGACTGCCTCGACCTGGACGCCGCCGCCGGGCTGTCCTGCCACACCGGCCTGGTGCTGCACTCCACCCGGGGGTCGGCCCTGGGTCGGGTGCTGCCCGACAAGACGGTCCGGCTGGTCCGGGGCGACCGGGAGGCGTTCGGGGTGCACGGGCGGTCGGCCGAGCAGCGGATCGCGCTGGACCTGCTGCTGGACGAGTCGATCGGGATCGTGTCGCTGGGCGGTCGGGCCGGCACCGGCAAGTCGGCGTTGGCGCTCTGCGCCGGGCTGGAGGCGGTGATGGAACGCCGCCGGCACAAGAAGGTGGTGGTCTTCCGCCCGCTCTACGCCGTCGGCGGCCAGGAGTTGGGCTACCTGCCCGGCTCGGAGTCGGAAAAGATGTCGCCCTGGGCGCAGGCCGTCTTCGACACCCTCGGCGCGGTGGTGCACGAGAACGTACTGGAGGAGGTCACCTCCCGGGGCATTCTGGAGGTCCTCCCGCTGACCCACATCCGGGGCCGGAGCCTGCACGACGCCTTCGTCATCGTCGACGAGGCGCAGTCGCTGGAGCGGGGGGTGCTGCTCACCGTGCTGTCCCGGATCGGGCAGGGCTCGCGGGTGGTGCTGACCCACGACGTCGCCCAGCGGGACAACCTGCGGGTGGGCCGGCACGACGGGGTGACGGCGGTGATCGAGGCGCTGAAGGGACATCCGCTCTTCGCGCACGTCACGCTGAACCGGTCCGAGCGTTCCCCGATCGCGGCGATGGTGACCGATCTGTTGGAGGACATCCCGGGCTGAGTCCTGCGCGGGGTGGGGTCGCCCCCCATCGTCCGCATTCACTTTGTGGCACAGGTCACAATTCGCGCGCCGGGTTTCCCATCAGCCTCACTGTGCGCGATCGTGTCCCACGAGCGCCCACGTCCCGGTGGGGGTCATTGGTGAACGTTCGTCCCATCCGTGGACGAGCCGCCACCGCCCGCCGGTACGTCGGCGGCGACCGGCTGAGGTCGGGGCGCTCGTGGTGCGACCACGCCCGGCACGGGCTGGTCCGCGCCGCGCCATTGCCCCCGACGAAGGGATACTTCGTGAGTCGGCTGTGGAGCCGGTTCGGTGCCCGTACGGCCGCTGTCGCACTGCTCTCCGTGGGCGTTGCCGGCGGTTTCTACCTGGGCGAAGACCGGGAAACCCAGCAACAGGGCCTGACCGCACAGGTCGGCCTCCAGGTCGACCAGGCCGAGTACGACTACCAGCGTGACCGGCAGGCCGACCACCGGCGGGAGTCCGCCAAGCAGCGGTCCGCCGAGTACCAGGCGCGGCAGCGGGCCGCCGCAGCGGCCAAGGAAGCCGCCCAGCGGGCCAAGGCCGCCGAGGCCGCGGCGGCGTCGCGCAAGAAGGAACGTGATGAGGCCGAGGCCAAGGCCAAGTCGGAGGACGGGAAGATCAAGCCCTTCGCCGGCCCGGTCCCGGCCTCGTGCAGTTCCTACAGCGGGCACCGCAAGACCGGTTGCGCGATGCTCCTCCAGGCGGGCTTCAAGATCGACCAGATGCCCTGCCTGGACAAGCTCTGGAACAAGGAGAGCGGCTGGAACCCCAAGGCCAGCAACTCCTCGTCCGGCGCGTACGGCATCCCGCAGGCCGTTCCGGGCAACAAGATGAGCTCGGTCGCCAGCGACTGGCGGACCAACCCGGTCACCCAGATCAAGTGGGGCCTCGGCTACATCGAGGGCCGGTACGACAGCCCGTGCGGGGCCTGGGCCAAGAGCCAGAGTTCCGGCTGGTACTGATCGACGGGTACGACGGCGGGGCGGGTGGGCGACCACCCGCCCCGCCGTCGTCGTACCCCCGGTGGCGCGGGACCCGGGTGGCGGTCGGCGAAGAATGCTGATAGCCATGGTGGGGTGACCCTGCACCCGACGGGCGGCGACCCCGACCGGTTCGGCACCGAGGCGTTCTACGCGTCGCTCGGCCGGGCCTTCGTCGCCATGTGCGCGGTGGTGCCGTTCCTCTTCCTCATCGAGGCCCTCGACCAGGGGCTCGGCTTCGGGCTCGACGTGGCCGCCGGGATCATCCCGCAGCGCATCCAGGGACTCGACGGGGTGTTCTTCTCGCCGTTCCTGCACCACGGCTTCGACCACCTCTACAGCAACAGCATCCCGCTGATCCTGCTCGGCACCTTCGTGCTGGCCGCCGGTAGCCGCCGGTTCCTCTGGTCCACCCTGGTCATCATCCTGGTCAGCGGCCTCGGCGTCTGGTTCACCGGCTCGCCCAACTCGGTGGTCGTCGGTGCGAGCGGGGTGATCTTCGGCTACCTGGGACTGCTGTTCACCCGGGGCGTCGTCGAGCGGAGCTGGTGGAACTTCGGGGTGGTGCTGCTGGTCGGCCTGCTCTACGGCTGGCAACTGCTCGGCATCCTGCCCACCGACGAGCGGATCTCCTGGCAGGGGCACCTGTTCGGGCTGCTCGGCGGGGTAGTCGCGGCGATCCTGTTCCGGCGTCGCCGCCCGTACGACCCGTACGGGGAGTACCGGGTCGAGTCCACGCTGAGGTCCTGAGCGGGGCGCGACCCGCCCGGCACACGGTACGGCCGGGAGATGCTTGCCCGGACGGGGTGGCGGGCCTACCGTCGGCAGCAGCACGCGTTGATCCAACTGTGTGTGCCCGCCAGCGGAAAGCGACGGTACGCCCATGCGCGAGGTCGATGTCGCCGTGATCGGAGCCGGTCCGACGGGGCTGTTCGCCGCGTACTACGCGGGTTTCCGGGGTCTGTCGGTGGCGGTGGTCGACGCGCTGCCCGAGCCGGGCGGGCAGATCACCGCCATGTACCCGGAGAAACTGATCCTCGACGTCGCCGGTTTCCCCGCCGTCAAGGGCCGGGAGCTGGTGGCCAACCTGGTCGCCCAGGCCGCGCCCTACCACCCGGAATACCTGTTGGGCACCCGGGCCGAGAAGCTCGCCCACCTCGACGGCCGACCGGTGCTGGGCCTGGCCGGCGGCGAGCAGCTGCGCTGCGGTGCGGTGGTGGTCACCGGGGGGTTGGGCAGCTTCACCCCGCGTCCGCTGCCGGTGGCGGACAGCTTCCTCGGTGGCGGGATCGTCTACTTCGTACCGGAGCCGGCCGCGCTCGCCGACCGGGACGTGCTGATCGTGGGCGGTGGTGACTCCGCGTTCGACTGGGCGGCGACCCTGCAACCGTTGGCCCGTTCGGTGACCCTGGTGCACCGCCGGGAACGGTTCCGGGCGCACGCCGGCACGGTGGCCCGGGTGCTGTCCCTGCCGGTGCGGGTCGTCGTCAACGCCGAGGTGACCCGGCTGTACGGCGACGACACGGTGACCGCCGCCGAGATCACCGTACGGGGTGGCGCGGCGGAGACCCTGCCGGTCGACACGGTGGTCGCGGCGCTCGGTTTCACCGCCGACCTGGGGCCGCTGGCTGAGTGGGGGCTGCGGCTGGACCGGCGGCACATCGTGGTGGACAGCGCGATGGCGACCAACCTGCCCCGGGTCTTCGCCGCCGGGGACATCACCGAGTACCCGGGCAAGGTGCGGCTGATCGCCACCGGTTTCGGTGAGGCCGCCACCGCCGTCAACAACGCCGCCGTGGCCATCGACCCGGCGGCGCATCTCTTCCCCGGCCACTCCTCCGACGCCGGCTGACCCGCGTGACGTCGGCTGGCCCGTGCGACGTCGGCTGACCGGTTGGATGCGCACCGGCCTGCGGCGACCCGCCCGGCACCGGCCGGCGCACCACCGGGTCAGGGGAGGCCGACGAGGTCGGCCATCAGGGCGGTCTGGTGGTCGAAGTAGGCGTCCCGGTGGGGCAGGGCCGGGCCGAGGCGGCCGAAGAGGTCGAAGCTGATCAGTCCGAAGAGCTGGGTCCAGCCGGCCATGCCCCGGGCCAGCAGGGCCTCGGGCAGGCCGGGGAAGAGGCCGGTGGCGATCTCGGCGAGGTCGGAGCGGACCGGTTCGGGCAGGTCGTCGTCGGGTGGGGCGAGCCGGCCGTCGGCCACCCCGTCGCGGAGGATGCCGATCAGGGTCCGTGGCGGGCGCTGGGCGGGGAGCACGGTGTCGACCGGGGCGGCGTACCCGGGGACCGGGCTGCCGTAGAGCAGGGCGTACTCGGCGGGGTGCGCCAGCGCCCAGGTGCGGGCGGCCCGGCACGCGGCGTGCCAGCGTCCGCGCAGGTCGGCCCGGTCGACGGCGGCGTCGGCGGACTCCACCGCTTCGCCGAGTGCGTGGTACGCCTCGATGATCAGCGCGGTGAGCAGGTCGTCGCGGCTGGGGAAGTAGCGGTAGATCGCGGACGAGACCATGCCCATGTCCCGGGCGACCGCCCGTAGGGAGAGGTCGGCACCGTCGGTGGCGAGGTGGCGGCGGGCGGTCGCCTTGATCTCGTCGATCATCTCGGCGCGGACCCGGGCGCGGATCGAGGAAGCCGGCATGGCCCCACTCTGCCACGACCCAGAGCGGCAATCAAAATAGAGAGCACTGCTCTTGACGGGGGGTGGTCGGTCGGACATGCTGAACACGAGTTCAACGAGAGCACTGCTCTCGATTCAGTCTTCCGCTCTGAAGGGTTCTCCCATGTCGCTGCACGTGATCGTCGGTGCCGGTCCGGTCGGCACCGCCACCGCCCGCCACCTCGCCGAGCGGGGCGAGCAGGTCCGGCTCGTCACCCGACGGGGCACCGGCCCCGTCGACCCGGCCATCGAGCGGATCGCCGCCGACGCCGCCGACACCGACCGGCTGACCGCCCTCACCGACGGGGCGGTCGCGCTCTACAACTGCGCCAACCCCGCCTACCACCGGTGGGCCACCGACTGGCCGCCGCTGGCCGGCGCGCTGCTCACCACCGCCGAGCGCACCGGCGCGGTGCTCGCCACCGTCGGCTGCCTCTACGGCTACGGCCCGGTCGACGCGCCGATGACCGAGGACACCCCGCTCGCCGCCACCGGCACCAAGGGGCAGGTCCGCAACCGGATGTGGACCGAGGCGCTCGCCGCCCACCGCGCCGGCCGGGCCCGGATCACCGAGGTACGCGGCTCGGACTACCTCGGTGCCGAAGGCAACTCCCTGCTGCCGTTGGTGCTGCCGAAGGTGCTCGCCGGGCAGCGGGTCTTCCTGCCGGTGAACTGGGACGCCCCGCACAGCTGGACGTACGTCGGGGACGTGGTGCGCACCCTGGTCGCCGCCGCCACCGACGAGCGGGCCTGGGGACGGGCCTGGCACGTGCCCAGCAACCCGGCTGTCAGCGCCCGCGAGCTGGCCGGACGGGTGGCGCAACTGACCGACGCCCCGGCGCCGAGGCTGGTCCGGATGCCCTACCCGTTGCTCTGGCTCGGTGGCCTGAACGACCCGTTCGCCCGCGAGCTGCGGGAGACCGCACACCAGTTCGCCCGGCCCTTCGTGCTGGACTCGACCCGGGCCACCGAAACCCTGGGCATCACGCCGACCCCGCTGGACGAGGCGTTGGCCGACACCGTCCGGGTCCTCGCCGCGACCATCCGGACGCCCGCCCCGGCGGGCGAAGCGCACTGACCGCCGCCCGCCGGCCGGGCCGCGCGGACGGTCGACCGGCCGACGGCCGGGCCACGCGGACGGCCGACCGCCCGACGGGCGGTCCGGTGCGCAGGTCAGCGACGGTGCACCGGACCGAGCGCCGCGACCAGCACCGCGACCAGGGTGAGTGCCGCGCCCGCCAGGGTGGCCGGGCCCGGGTGCGACGCCGCCGTCGGGAGCACCACGTCCAGGACGACGGCCCCGACGACCTGACCGGCGATGGTGGCGAGCCCCAGCAGCAGCACCCCGGTGAACCGGACGAGTGCCGCCGCGACCGCGATGAAGACGATGCCGATCGGGCCACCCAGATAGAGCCACGGCTCGGTCGGCAACCGGCCGGCGGGGCCACCCCGGATGGCCACGTCCACGCCGAAGGCGACCAGCAGGGCCGCCGTACCGACGGCGAAGTTGACCAGGGTGGCGGTCAGCGCGCTGCCCGCGGCCGCGCGGACCAGGCCGTTGACCGCCTGCTGCCAGGCCAGGCCCAACCCGGCCAGCAGGGGCAGCAGAGCCAGCGCCAGGGTGCCCGGGTTACCCAGCCGGTCACCGACCGCCAGCAGCACGGCCAGCACGGTCAGCACCGCGCCGGCCAGCCGGGCCACGGTCACCGGCTGACGCCCACCCGGCCCGATACCCGCCCGGTCCACGGCCAGGCTGCTGGCCGACTGCCCGGCGACCACCGCCACCGTGAAGACCGCCACGCCGAGCACGCCGATGGTGAGGCCCTGGGTGGCGACCAGGAACGCCCCGCACACCCCGCCCAGCATCTGCCAGGGGCGCAACGTGCCGGAGCGCAGCGCGGCACGCAGGTCGGTCAGCCCGCGTCGCCCACCGGGCAGCGCGGGGACCAGCACCAGCAGCACCAGCAGGCCGAGACCGAAGGAGACCACCGCCGCGGCGATCCCGTCGGCCAGGCGTACGCCCAGCTCGCCGTTGATCCGGGACTGGACGGCCACCCCGACCCCGGCGGCGGTCGCCAGCCCGATCCCGGCGATCCGGCGGGAGGTGGGCAGGACGGCGGGAACCGCCGTGCCGGTCGCGGTCACTCCTGCTCTGCCAGGGGCCTGCCGTCGAAGTCCACCGCCGAGTAGAGGGCCAGCTTCTCCAACCGGTGGTACGAGTCGATCACCCGGATCGTGCCGCTCTTGGACCGCATCACGATCGACTGGGTGTACGCCCCACCGGCCTGGTACCGCACCCCGCGCAGCAGGTCACCGGAGGTGACCCCGGTCGCCACGAAGAAGCAGTTGTCCCCGGTGACCAGGTCGTCGGTGCCCAGCACCCGGTCCAGGTCGTGCCCGGCGGCGAGCGCCTTCTCCCGCTCCTGTGCGTCCTGCGGCCAGAGCTTGGCCTGCATCGCCCCGCCCATGCACTTGAGCGCGCACGCGGAGATGATCCCCTCCGGGGTGCCGCCGACGCCCATCAGCACGTCGACGCCCGACTCGCCCCGGGCGGCGGCGATCGACCCGGCGATGTCGCCGTCGGAGATGAACCGGATGCCCGCCCCGGTCCGCCGGATCTCGTCCACCAGGTCCGCGTGCCGGGGACGGTCCAGCACGCAGACGGTGACCTCGGCGACGTCGGTGCCCTTGACCTTGGCGATCCGTCGGATGTTCTCCGCCGGCCCGGCCTCGATGTCGACCACGTCGGCGTACTCCGGGCCGACGGCCAGCTTCTCCATGTAGAACACGGCGCTCGGGTCGAACATCGCCCCCCGCTCCGAGACGGCCAGCACCGCGAGCGCGTTGGGCATGCCCTTGCTCATCAGCGTGGTGCCGTCGACCGGGTCCACCGCCACGTCCACCTCGGGGCCGGTGCCGTCACCCACCTGCTCGCCGTTGAACAGCATCGGGGCGTTGTCCTTCTCGCCCTCGCCGATCACCACGACGCCGCGCATCTGGATCGAGTTGATCAGCTTGCGCATCGCGTCGACGGCTGCCCCGTCGCCGCCCTCCTTGTCGCCCCGGCCGACCCACCGACCGGCGGCCATCGCCGCGGCCTCGGTGACCCGGACCAGGTCGAGGGCGAGGTTGCGGTCGAGATCCTGTGGGACCCGCGTCCTGGTGTTCGTCATGGCGGCTTTCCTCCTCGCGACGGTGCGGGGTGGACCGGCAGGGGCTGCGCTCGCCACTGCCAGCTTTGTCGCTGATCCTCACACGATGCCAGGTCCGGCGGCGGGGCGGGGCGATGGTGGGCGGGATCGCCCCACCGAGCGGCTGCCAGAATGGGCCGGTGGAGCCCGCACAGCCTGCCGACCGCGTACCCGCCGATCCGACCCCGCCGGACGGCCAGCCGCCGCTGCCCCCGGGTGACGGGCCGGTGACCGGTGCCGCCCCCGCCGGGCCCGCCCCCGCCGCCGAACCGGCGCTGGTCGCGGCGGCGGACGACCGGGCGGGCGAGCCGGTGCCGGTCCGCTCCGGCCGGGCGGAGAAGTCCCGCTCCGAGCGCTCGCCGAAGGACATGGCGTTGTCGCTGCTGGTGCTGCTGGTGCCCATCGCCCTGCTGCTCGCCTTCTACCGGGGCTTCCTCGGTGGCGAGCAGCCCACCACCGTCGACGCCGTCCCCGCCTACGAGCAGGCCCGCGCCGCGAACGTCTTCCCCGTCACCGAGCCGTCCGGGCTCGGCTCCGGGTGGCGTACGGTCAGCGCGAGCTTCCGCACCGTGGACGACGGGGCGAACCTGCGGGTGGGCTATCTCACCCCGGAGGGGCGGGGCGCCCAACTGGTGCAGAGCAACGTGCCGCCGGAGCGGTTGCTGCCCGCCGAGCTGACCGCCGAGGGGCAGCCGCAGGGGCCGGCCGACCTGGGCGGGGCGAACTGGCAGCGGTACACCGGGCGGGGCAACGAGCAGGCCCTGGTGCTGCTCGAACCGGGCCGTACGGTGATCGTGGTCGGCGACGCCCGGGACAACGAGCTGCGCGAACTGGCCGGCGCACTGCGCTGACCGGCCGCGTCACCATGGTCGGCGCGGTCCTGCCGACGGTCGGTGCGGTGCTGATCGTGGTCGGGCCGTGCGGCGTCGGTCAGGAAGTCCGCGGCAGTTGCGGGCGGGTGGATTGCGGAAGGCGACGCGCGGGAACAGAAGGGACGCGACCCCCGGGGTCCGGCGCGACCGGGCGGGGATCGCGCGCCACGCGGGAAGCGTCACGCCCGCGACGCCACGCCCCCGACGCCCGCCGGGGGTCGGACGACCCGACTGGAGAGCCTGACGTGACCATTCGACGTTTCAGCGCGGCGGTCTTCGCCGCAGCGCTGCTCACCCCCGGCCTGGCTGCCTGCAACAACGCCGGGAGCGGCGAGGCGGGGGCCTCCGCATCCCCGACGGTCTCCGGCGGCGCCGCCTCGGGCAGCGCCTCGCCGGGCACCTCCGAGGCCAAGCAGGCCCTGCTGAACTCCACCAACGAGATCCGCAACGGCAATTTCCGGTTCACCATGACCGGGGTGGGCTCCACCGCCGAGGGGCAGGTGCACCAGCCCAGCCAGAGCGCCCAGATGAAGCTGAGCATCGGTGACGCGTCCTCGGACCTGATGATGAACCTGGACCTGATCCACGCCAAGCCGGACAGCTGGGTGAAGCTGGACCTGGGCGGCAAGTCCGCCAGCAGCATCCCCGGCGCGCAGAAGCTCAGCCTCGGCAAGTACCAGCACCTCGACCAGACCCGGATCAAGGGCAACAAGTCGCTCGGCTTCGACTTCGAGAAGGTCGACCCGGCCGGCAGCGCCGTGCTGACCCAGGGCATCACCGAGGTCCGGCAGACCGGCGAGGGCGCCTACGCCGGCACCCTGGACGTGTCGAAGGCCGCCGAGGCCGGTTCCGTCGACCAGACGGTGATCACCGCGTTGGGCGCCCAGGCGCAGTCGGTGCCGTTCACCGCGAAGCTGGACCCGCAGGGCCGGCTCAGCGAGCTGGTGGTGCAGATCCCGGCCGCCGGCCAGGTCGCCGCGCAGGACATCAAGATCACCTACTCCGACTACGGCAACGCCACCGCCGCCCAGAAGCCCGCCGCCGACCAGGTGGTCGAGGCACCGCAGGAGCTGTACAACCTGTTCAGCTGAGCGTGTGTACCGACGGCGGGGTGGCCCCGGGGCCACCCCGCCGTCGTCGTGTCCGCCTCAGCACCCGGTGATGCGGTCAGCCCCGGTTCACAGCAGTTCCAGGTAGTCGTTGACCCGGTCGTAGGCCACCGTCAGCAGGGTCAGCGGCTCGTCCGAGGCGGCCAGCAGCCGGCGGCACGCGGCGATGTTCGCCCCGGTCGACGGCCCCGCGCCGATGCCCTCGCACTCCATCAGCCGACGCATCCCGTCGATGGCGTCCGCCTCGCTCACCGTGACCATCTCGTCGATGATCCCGGTGTTGAGCACCGGCGGGATCATGCCGATGGACAGCCCCTGGATGCGGTGCGGGACGAACACGTCGGCGAACATGTCGCAGCCCTCCGGCTGCACGCCGAGGATGCGCAGCCCGCCCTGGTGCTGCCGGAGCACCTCACCGATGCCGGTCAGGTGACCGCCGGTGCCGATACCGGCCACATAGGCGTCCACCCGGGTGCCGTCCAGGTCGGCGATGATCTCGCGGACGGTGGTCAACCGGTGGATCTCCGGGTTGGCCGGGTTGGCCGCCTGGTTGAGCATCACGTACTCGGGGTGCTCGAACTGGATCTCGGTGGCCAACTCGCCGTGCGAGTTGTTGCCCCGGGTGCTGTCCGAGAGCCGGACGTCCACCCCGAAACTGGCCAGCAGGCGACGCTTCGACTCGCTGTAGTTGTCCGGAATGACCAGCACCACCCGGTAGCCGAGGACCGCGGCGGCGATCGCGATCCCCATCCCGGTGTTGCCCCCGGTGGGCTCCAGGATGGTCTGCCCGGAGCCCGGCTTGAGCAGGCCGTCCCGCTCCGCCGCCCGGATCATGTTCAACGCGATGCGCATCTTGTGGCTGCCGCCCGGGTTGTTCAGCTCCAGCTTGAGCAGGATCTCCCCGGGCAGGTCGGCGGTGAGCCGGCTGAGCCGCACCAGCGGGGTGCCGCCCACCGTGTCCAGGATCGAGTCACGAATGCCCATCTCAGCCCACCTCCGCCGTACGCCGGTCCGGGCCGGGCAGGAAGCGCAGCTCGGTGTAGTCGCCTTCGACGCACCGGAACAACCGTGCCTCCCGGACGCCGGTGTCGTCGATGCCGACCACCAACTGCTCCAGCGTCGGATAGAGCGGCGCCCCGTCGACAAGGGCGTTGCGCCGGTCCTCGTCACTGAAGTAGGCCCGGCCGTTGGGATGCGAGTGGTAGAGCACCACCACCGGGTCGTCCCCGTCGAGGTTGTCCTCCAGATAGATCAGGTCGGCCGGGGCCAGCACGTAACCGGTGGCGGCGGTGCGGGGGAACCGGACCGGGTCCTGCCGGTGCATCTCGTCGGCCGTGTTGCGCGCCTCGTGCACCCGTCCACTGGCGTGCACGAACCCGCACGCCTCCCCGGGGTAGGCGATCCGCGCGTGCTCGTAGACCACGTCGAGGGTGGACCCGTCGAGCGCCGCCCCGTCGTCCACGGGCACCGGTGCGGGCGTCGCCGCCGACCCGCCCCCGGTCGCCTTCTTGGTCAGACCGAACGCGGCGAGCATGACCACCGCCAGGACCACCGCCAGGGCCGGCAGTGCCGAGTTCTCCAGCACCGCCGAGCCGAACAGCGCCACCACCGGGAAGAGCACGAAGACGTACGACACCAACACCGCGTCGACGTGCTGGAGCAGGTAGAAGTAGGCGGCGAAGCCGATCACCGAACCGACCAGCCCGAGATAGAGCACGCCGGTGAGGGACCGGCCGGAGACCGCGCCGAGGTCGGGCTGCTCGACGGTCACGCCGAGGACCACCAGGCCCAACGCGCCGAGCCCGATCGGGAGGGTCTCCTGGGTGAGCACGTGCACGGTGCCGCCGTAGCGGGCCATCACCGCGTACGTCAGGGCGTGCATCACCGCGGCCAGGAGCACGGCGGCCGGCGCGAGGACGCCCCGGGCGCTGATCCCGGCGGTCAGCTGGACGATGCCGACCAGGCAGCCGAGGCCGACCACCACGCCGGCCCACTGCATCCAGCTCACCGAGATCCGTGAGATCAGCACGGAGAACAGCAGCAGGAAGACCACGACCGACGAGAAGATCAACGCGGCCAGGCCGGAGCTGATGTGCTGCTCACCGTAGTTGATCAGGGCGTACGGGACGGCGATGTAGACCACCGCGATGAACGGCACCACCCAGCGTCGCCCCGGCGGCGGCAGCAACGACACCCCGGGTGTGGCGAGACAGACGGCGAGCAGGAACGGGAAGGCCACCAGGAAGCGCAGCCCGGCCGCGGTGATCGGGGGCAGGGTCTCCACACTCATCTTCATGCCGTACCAGGTGGTGCCCCAGATCAGGCACACCAGCAGATAGAGCAGCCCGAGCTGCCAGCGGCCGGCACGCCGGCCGGTGTCGTTCGTCATGTCATCTCCTGGTCACGCGAAGCCGAACTCGTCGAGCGCTCGCCAGAGTTGCTGGAGGTTGTAGAGGACCGTCTCGTTCCCGCAGGTGTCGATGATCCGGAGCCGCTCGTCGGTGCCGGGACGGTTCACCGCGCACCGGACCCGCCGGTCGTCGCGTTCGAGGACCACCACCGGGCGGTGCTGGCCGGTGCTGGTCACCAGGTCGACCTCGATCGCGGCGAGACCGGTGCCGTGCACCTCGACCACGCCCTCGCAGACCGGTACGACGCCGAAGACCCGGACGTTGCACTCGCCGGAGGTGCCCTGGTACTGGTTGAGCAGCCGGACCCGGCGGTGGCTCGGCACGTCGGTGGTGACGATGATCCCGGGCCCGATCAGCACGTCGTCGCCGACCGTCACCGCACCGAGGATGCGGGCGAACGCCCCCACCTCGACCCGGTCGCCGAGCCGGGGGTGCCGCCTGCCGTTGGGGTTGTCGGCGATACCCCGGGCACCGAGCACCACACCCTGGAGGATGTACGCGTCGTCGCCGATCACCGTGGTCTCGCCGATCACCGTGCCGAGCCCGTGGTCGATGATCAGCCGTCGTCCGATGCGGGCGGCGGGGTGGATCTCCACGCCGGTGCGGACCTTGGCGACCTCGGAGACCCGACGGGCCACGGCGAGCCGGACGTCCTGACCCAGCGGGGTGTCCTCGGCCCGGTGGATGGCGTGCGCCACCCGGTAGGCGAGGGTGGCCCGGTAGGCGATGTAGCTGTCCCAGACGTACCGCCACGAACTGCCGGCGGCCGGGTCCCGGCGGGCCAGCGCGAGCAGGTCCTCCATGGCGTGCGCGCAGATGGTGCGCAGTCGTTGCGGGGACAGCAGCACCTGGGTCACCGACGAGGACGCCTCGGCCTCGGTGATGCGCACGATCTCCTGCCGCAGCAGCGGCTCCAGGGCGTCGGTCGACTCCCGGGCGACGTCTGCCGCCCGGGAGGTCACCGGCGACGGCCTGTCGTCCGGCCCCGGGGGCGGTGTGGAGCCGGTACGGGGGCCGGGCACGCGCTGCCCGGTGCCGGTCGAGCCTGCGGTTTCGTGCAACGACGACTCCATGCGGCTCCTGCTCCCCGTTCTGCTGTGAACCGTCTCCTTTGGCGGCTCGAGTGAGGTGACACTCGCTGCGGTGTCACGACCCGGGAAGCTGGTGATGGCCGCCGAGCGGGCACGGGGCGTTACCAGGTGGTAGTCACAGCCCCCCGCTAACGTGACGATGGAATATTGCTCAAGTCAGTGGCTGAGGGAAATAGCCAATCCTCAGTCCATTGGGGGGAGAGCATGAACGCGGAAGAGTTGGCGGCTCAGCTCGGTGCGTGGAAGCAGGACCAGACCCGGCTCTACCGCGGGCTGGCCGAGCAGCTGCGGCTGCTGATCCGCCTCGGCTCGCTGCCCCCGGGCAGCGAGCTGCCCCCGGAACGCCGGCTCGCCGTGGTGCTGTCCGTCAGCCGGACGACCATCGCCCAGGCGTACAGCCTGTTGAAGGACGAGGGTTGGCTGGTCAGCCTCCAGGGCAGCGGCACCCGGGTCGCGCACGCCCAACCCGCCGTCCTGCCGCCCGCCGACTACGGTGCCGCGGCGAGCGGTTTCATCGCCGACGTCGTCCGCGACCGGGTGCGTACCGTCGACCTGACGGTCCCGGCGCCACCGCCCGGCCCGTGGCTGATGACGGCGATGTCCCGGCTGCCCGCCCTGGCCGCCGCGGCACTGCCCGGCCGGGTGTACGAACCGGCCGGCTACCCCGCGCTGCGGGACCGGATCGCCGGCAAGCTGACCGCCGACGGCCGGGTCACCGCCGCCGAGGAGGTGATCGTCACCAACGGCGCGACCCAGGCGCTGTCCCTGCTGGCCGGGGTGTTGACCCGCCGGGGCGACACCGTGCTGGTGGAGGAGCTGACCTGCCCGACCGTGCTGGCGTCGCTGCGTACCGCCGGACTACGGCTGGTCGTGGTGCCGATCGAGCGGGAGGGGGCCGACCCGCAGGCGGTCGAGGCAGCCGTCCGCCGGTACGAACCCTCCTTCATCTATGTCATCCCGACATACCACAACCCGACCGGGTGGACGATGACCGAGCAGCGCCGCGCAGCGGTCGCCGCCATCGCCCGCCGGTACGGGGTCCCGCTGGTGGAGGACCTCACCCTCGCCGACACCCGGATCGACGGCCCCCTCCCGCCGCCCCCGATCGCCGCGTACGCCCCCGGCGCGCAGATCTACACGGTGGGCAGCCTCAGCAAGGTCTGCTGGCCGGGGCTGCGGATCGGCTGGCTGGTCGGGCCCCGCCGGGAACTGCAACGGATCGTGCACCTGCGGGCCATGTACGACCTGGGCTGCCCGCTGCCGACCCAGTTGCTCGCCGTCGAACTCCTCGACGACCTGCCGCAGATCCGGCTCGAACGGCAACGGGACCTCCTCCCCCGTCGCGACACCTTGCTCGCCGCGCTCGCCGAGCACCTGCCGCAGTGGCGGTACGAGTCACCGCACGGTGGGCTCAGCATCTGGTGCGCGACCCCCCGACCGCTGCAACAGCTCAACCACGTCGCCCAGCACCACGGCATGCAGTTGATGCTGGGTGCGCACTTCGCCGTGGGGGCACGCTCCTACCTGGACCATGTCCGGCTTCCCTTCACCCTCGACGAGGGGGAGCTGGTCGAGGTGGTCAAACGGCTGGCCGGCTACTGGGCCGAGGCCGGGCGTGGCTAGGCTCACGATGCGCGACGATCGGTAGTACGCTGCGCCCCCATGGGCATCTCCCACCACGGACGCACCGAACGTCTCGACCTCGCCGACCCGTCCCTGCGCGAGTGGACCTGCCGGGTCGTGCACGTCGACCCCGAGCGCGGCATCGTGCTGGACCGGTCCGCTTTCTACCCCGGCGGCGGCGGACAGCCACCGGACCACGGCGTCCTGCTGTGGCAGGGGGTGCAGACCCGGATCGTCGGCACCCACAAGGGTGACGACCTCTATCTGATCCCCGCCGAGGGCGACCCGACGCCGCCGGTAGGCGCCGAGGTCCAGGGCGCGATCGAGGACGAACGCCGGTTCACGCTGATGCGTACCCACTCGGGGCTGCACGTGCTCTGCGGGGTGGTGTTCCGCGACTTCGGCGCGCTGGTGACCGGCGGCAACATGGAGCCGGGCGAGGCCCGGATGGACTTCAACCTGCCGCAGCCCCCCGAGGGCTTCAAGGGGCTGCTGGAGGAGGCGGTCAACAAGGAGTTGGCCACCGACCGGCGGATCTCCGTGCGGGTGCTGCCCCGCGACGAGGCGTTGGCCATCCCCGACATCGTGCGCACCCAGACCAACCTCATCCCCCCGGACGAGCAGGAGGTCCGCATCGTCGACATCGAAGGTCTCGACGTGCAGGCCGACGGCGGCACCCACGTCGCGTCCATCGGGCAGGTCGGGCGGCTCCAGGTGGTCAAGGTGGAGAGCAAGGGCAAGCAGAACCGTCGGGTCCGTATCCGCCTGGTCGGCTGACGCCGGATCAGGCGTCGGTGGCCGACCGGGCGGCGTCGATCCGGGCCCGCGCGCCGTCGAGGGAGCGTTGGCAGGCGGCGGCCAGCCGCTCGCCGCGCTCCCACAACGCCAGCGACTCCTCCAACGATGTGCCACCCGTCTCCAGCCGCTCCACCACCTGGGCCAGCTCGGCCCGGGCCTGCTCGTAGCTGAGCTGCTCGTCGGCTTTCCGGTCGCTCATCTCGTCCTCGTCTCCTCGACGGTCGTGGTCAGTTCGCCCTCGGCGAGGCGTACCCGCAGCGGATCGCCAGTGGCCACCTCGCCGGCCGCCCGGACCACGTGCCCGTCGGCCCGTTGCACGATGGCGTAACCCCGGTCGAGGGTGGCGGCGGGGGAGAGCGCCCGTAACCGGGCCAGGGTGTGCCGCAGGTCGCCGGTGGCCGCGTCGAGCCGGTGGTGCAGGTTGCGCCCCGCGCGGTCCCGCAACGCCGACACCTCGGCCGCGCGCTGCTCGACCATCACCTGCGGGCGGGCCAGCACCGGCCGGGAGCGCAGCAGGGTCAGCCGGTGCGACTCCCGGTCGACCAGGTTGCGGACCGCCCGCTCCAGCCGGGACCGGGCCTGGCCGATCAGGCGTACCTCGTCGGCCAGGTCGGGCACGACCCGCTTGGCGGCGTCCGTCGGGGTGGAGGCGCGCACGTCGGCGACGTAGTCGACAAGCGGGGCGTCCGTCTCGTGGCCGATCGCGCTGACCACCGGGGTACGGCAGGCGAAGACCGCCCGGCACAGCGCCTCGTCGGAGAAGGGCAGCAGATCCTCGATGCCGCCGCCGCCCCGGGCCAGGATGATCACGTCGATGGTCTCGTCGGCGTCGAGGACCCGCAACGCGTCGACGATCTGCGACACCGCGCCCGGCCCCTGCACCGCCACGTTGACGGTGCGGAACTCCACCGCCGGCCAGCGTCGCCGGGCGTTGGTCAACACGTCCCGCTCGGCGGCCGACGCCCGGCCGGTGACCAGGCCGATCCGCTGTGGCAGGAACGGCGGTCGGCGCTTGCGGGCCCGGTCGAACAACCCCTCGGCGGCGAGCAGCTTCTTGAGCTTCTCCAGCCGGGCCAGCAGCTCACCGAGCCCCACCTGGCGGATCTCGTCGGCGCGCAGGCTCAGCGTGCCCCGGGCGGCATAGAACTCCGGCTTGGCGTGCAGCACCACCCGGGCGCCCTCGCGCAGCTCCGGTGCGCCCGAGTCGAGGACGTCCCGGTTGGTGGTGACGGTGAGGCTGAGGTCGGCCGACGGATCGCGCAGGGTGAGGAAGACCGTGCCCGCCCCCGGCCGGCGGCTGATCTGCGCCACCTGCCCGTCGACCCAGACCCAACCGAGCTTGGCGATCCAGGCGCCGACCTTCTGGCTGACCACCCGGACCGGCCAGGGTTCCTCGGGGGTGCTGCGGGGGGCGTCGGTCACCCGCCCACCCTACGGTCCGCCTCCGACGACCCGGGGCAGCCCCGACCGCCCGCGCCACGCGTCCCGGCCGGGTCCCGCAAGCTGCCGCGTGAGCACGCCACGGGACGGGACGGCGTACCCCCGCTGTGGTACGGGTCGCAGCTCCTGCCGGTGGAGATGCCGGCACGTACGATGGGCGGGTGACCGAGGCTGAGGCGACCCCCAAGACCGGCAAGCGCGTGCTCCTGGCCAAGCCCCGCGGCTACTGCGCGGGGGTGGACCGGGCGGTGCAGACCGTCGAGGAGGCGCTGAAGCTCTACGGTGCCCCGATCTACGTCCGCAAGCAGATCGTGCACAACAAGCACGTGGTGCAGACCCTGGAGGCCCAGGGCGCGATCTTCGTGGAGGAGAACGAGGAGGTGCCCGAGGGCGCCACCGTCATCTTCTCCGCGCACGGCGTCGCCCCCGAGGTCTACGAGCAGGCCAAGGCCCGGTCGCTCAAGGCGATCGACGCGACCTGCCCGCTGGTGACCAAGGTGCACCAGGAGGCCAAGCGGTTCGCCGCCGAGGACTACGACATCCTGCTGATCGGCCACGAGGGGCACGAAGAGGTCATCGGCACCGCCGGGGAGGCTCCCGCCCACATCCAGCTGGTCGACGGCCCCGATGACGCCGACACGATCACCGTGCGGGACCCGAGCAAGGTCGTCTGGCTCTCCCAGACCACCCTGTCGGTCGACGAGACGCTGGAGACGGTGGCCCGGCTCAAGACCCGGCTGCCGCTGCTCCAGTCGCCGCCCAGCGACGACATCTGCTACGCCACCTCCAACCGGCAGCACGTGGTCAAGGAGATCGCCCCCGACTGCGACGTGGTGATCGTGGTCGGCTCGCGCAACTCCTCCAACTCGGTACGCCTGGTCGAGGTGGCCCTGGACGCCGGGGCCCGCGCGGGGCACCTGGTCGACTTCGCCCACGAGATCGACGACGCCTGGCTGACCGGTGCCGCCACCGTCGGGCTGACCTCCGGTGCGAGCGTGCCCGACGAGCTGGTCCAGGAGGTGCTGGCCCACCTGGCCGAGCGGGGCTTCACCGACGTCGACGAGGTGGTCACCGCCAACGAGCGGTTGACCTTCTCACTGCCCCAGGAACTCAAGCGCGACATGAAGGCCGCCGCCGCCCGCGGCTGACGGTCCGCCGCATCCTGGGCTGACGGGCCGCCGCCGCGTTGCGCCGGTCCGCCGCGTCATGGGTTGTCGGGCCGCCGCCGCCGCGCTGCGCTGACGGTCCGCCGCGTTGGGCTGGCTGACCGCGGCCCGCTGGGCTGTCGGGCCGCCGTGGCCGGGCTGTCGGGCCTTTCGGGCCCGTGGCCGTGGCCGACGGGTTTCCCCGGGGATCGATGCCGGTCCCACGGAACGGAACGCGGAGGGGGTGCGTCCCAGTGGGTATGAGAACTCCTCGGATGGTGTTGGTCGTGCTGCTGGCCGCCGGTGTGGCGCTCACCGGCTGTGGCGGGGACGATGCCGACGTCACCGGCCCTCCGGCCGTGCCGACCAGCTCCCGGACGGACCCGGCCACCCCCTCGCCGTCTGCGTCGCCGGCCTCGGTGGCCCCGTCCACGTCACCCGCAGGCCCGGTGCCACCCGGCGCGTCGGTGCCACCCGGCGGGCCCAAGTTGCCCGGTGGCGGGCCGAAGGTGCCGCCCGGTCCGGGCGCGACCGAGCTGACCGGCACGGTCGAGTCGGGGGTCGAGCCGGGCTGCCTGCTGCTCGACGGGCACCAACTCGTCGGCGGCCCCAAGGACGTGCTCGTCGTGGGGGCCCGGGTCAGCGTCACCGGCCGGGCCCAGCCCGACCTGATGAGCACCTGCCAGCAGGGTGTCCCGTTCGTGGTGGAATCCGCCCGCCGCTCCTGACCCGTCCGGCCCGCCGGCCCCGGGCACGGCCGCAGGCGTGGGCACGGGGCCGGCGGGCCGGACCGGCAGGTGGAGCGGGTGGGGGCGGCCTAGGAGCGGTCGTCGGTGGGGAGCAGCTCGGGGGCCTGGGGCTGGCGGGGGGCCAGCTCGACCTGGGCCGGGACGGTCAGCTCCTGGTCGGAGACGCCCAGCTCGGCCAGTTTGCGCGCACTGACCAGGACACGGGCCTCCAGCGAACCGACCGCCCGGTTGTACGCCGTCACCGCGCCACCGAGTGAGCTGCCGAGCTTGCCGACGTGATCGCCCAGGGTGGACAGTCGGCCGTACAGCTCCCGGGCGAGCGAGTGCACCGCCACCGCGTTGCGGGCCAGCGCCTCCTGCCGCCACGAGTAGGCCACCGTCCGCAGCAGCGCGACCAGGGTGGCCGGGGTGGCCAGCACCACGTTGCGGGCGAACGCGTGCTCCAGCAGCGTCGGGTCGCGCTGCAACGCCACGTCCAGGAACGGGTCGGCCGGCACGAACAGCACCACGAACTCTGGGGTGTCGTCGAACGCCGCCCAGTAGGTCTTCGCGGCCAGCGCGTCGACGTGCCCGCGCAGGTGCTTGGCGTGCCGGTCGAGGTGGGTGTCGCGGCCGTGCTCGTCGCGCGCCTCCATCGCCGTCAGGTAGGCGTCGAAGGGTGCCTTGGCGTCCACCACCACCGTGCGCCCGCCGTGCAACCGGACCACCAGGTCGGGGCGTACCCCCTGGTGGTCGGTGGTGGCGGTGACCTGTTCGCTGAAGTCGCAGTGCTCCAGCATCCCGGCCGCCTCGACGATCCGGCGGAGCTGGTGCTCGCCCCAACGCCCGCGCACCTGCGGGGCGCGCAGCGCGGCGACCAGCTGTTTGGTCTCGGTGCGCAGCTCGCTGGAGACGGCCCCCATGGAGCGGACCTGTTCGCGCAGCTCGGCGTAGGCGTCGACCCGGTCGCGTTCCAGCTCGCCGACCCGGGTCTCGTAGCGGCGCAGGGTGTCGTGCAGCGGGGCGACCGCGCGGGCAACCGCCTCCTGGGACTGGGCGGTCGCCTCGTAGCTGAGCGCCCGCATCGACTGCTCCAACCGGCCCTCGCCCTCCCGGGTGGCGGCGAGGGTGGCCTCCAGCCGGGCGATCTCGGTGGCCGACCGGGAGCGGGCGGCGTACCAGCCGAGGGCTCCACCGGCGGCGAGACAGACCACCACCACGGCCAGCGTCGAGAAGTCCATCACCAGAGCTTGCCAAACGGGTACGACTCGACGCCCCCGGGTACGTTCGTAGGATGGAATTTCTGCTCGTGGCGATCCTGATCGCCCTGCTGGTCGGTGGTTTCGTCTGGTGGCGGCGGGAGAAGGCGGCCCGGGAGGCGCGCAGCCTCGCCGACGTGCGGGCCGACGCCCAACGGTGGTACGAACGCCTCGGCGGTCAGGTGATGAACCTGCACGGCGACGACCCGGCGGTGCGTCAGGCCCTGGTCGACGCGGGTGAGCGGTACAACGCGGCGGGCAGCCAGTTGGAGCAGGCCCGGACGGTGCACCAGTTCCGGCTGGCCCGGGAGACCGCGTTGGAGGGGCTCGCCTACGCGCGGGCGGCCCGGGTGGCGCTCGGCCTGGACCCGGGCCCGGAGCTGCCCCCGCTCGCCGCCGCGCAGGGGGCCGGGGAGATCACCCGGGAGCGTCAGGTGGACGTGCAGGGGCAGACGTTCAGGGCCGGCCCGCAGCCCGGCCGGGACACCCCGTACTACTACCCGGGCGGGCGCTACCAGGGGCGGCCGGTGCCGGCCGGCTGGTACTCGACGCCCTGGTGGAAGACCGCGTTGGGGGCGGGCGTCGGTGTGGTCGGCGGGATGCTGATCGCCGACGCGCTCTTCTCGCCGGCCTTCGCCGACCCGGGTTACGACGCCGGCTACCAGGAGGGCTTCGGCGACGGCGCGGACTTCGGCGGCGACTTCGGCACCGCCGGGGACGCCGGCGGCGGTGACTTCGGCACCGCCGGTGACTTCGGCGGGGGTGACTTCGGGGGCGGCGACTTCGGTGGCGGTGACTTCGGTGGTGGCGGCGACTTCTGACATCGGGGCCCACGCTGTGGGCCCCGACCGCTCCCTACCCGCCGCACACCGACCGCGATCGGGCCGGCCCGGATCGCTTCGGCCAGGCCGGATAGCTGCGGTCGGCCCGGATCGCATCGCTGCGGCCGGGTCGCCGGAGCGGGCCCCTGCGGTAGCCGTGGCGTCGGCAGGGGCCCGGCGCGTCAGCCGGTGTTGCGCATCCCGGCCGCGATGCCGTTGACCGTGGTGAGCAGGGCGCGTTCCAGGGCCGTACCGTCGCTGGGGGCGCGTCGGCCGCCCGGCGCGGTGATGACCGCCCGGCCGGCGGCACCGGAGTCCCGGTACTGCCGCAGCAGCGCCACCTGGAGGTGGTGCAGCGGCTCCAGGTAGGTGTCGCGTACCGCCAGGGTGCGCTGGAGCACCGGCGAGTTCTCCAGCAGGGCCGGCGACGAGGTGACCGCCAGCACCTCCTGCTTGGTCAGCTCGTACTCCTGCTGGATCTTGTCGAAGATCGGGTGCAGCTCCTCGGGGACCAGCGTCTCGACGTACCGGCGGGCGATGCTGAGGTCGGTCTTGGTCAGCATCATCTCCACGTTGGACAGGAACGTGCGGAAGAAGTGCCAGTTGCGGTTCATCTCGGCCAGCACGTCCTCCAGGCCGGCGGCGCGGGCGGCGGCGAGGCCGGAGCCGACCCCGAACCAGCCGGGCACGATCTGCCGGGTCTGCGTCCAGCCGAACACCCACGGGATGGCCCGCAGGCCG
Source organism: Micromonospora sp. NPDC049081 (assembly GCF_040648835.1). Lineage (NCBI taxonomy): Bacteria > Bacillati > Actinomycetota > Actinomycetes > Micromonosporales > Micromonosporaceae > Micromonospora > Micromonospora sp. NPDC049081. Next base: position 132,950 of record NZ_JBEZEK010000011.1, read on the forward strand.
CCCAGACCGGCCCCGGTGTTGGGTCGCTTCGCCGGCCGGGAGCCGATGTTGAGCGCACCGAGCAGCTCGGTCGGCGTGGACGCCCAGAAGTACGCCGGCAGGTCCGGGTCCTCCACCAGGCCACGGTAGGACCGGAAGGCCGACTCGGAGACCACGTCCATCGCCGCGTCCCAGGTCTCCAACTGCTCGGCGGGTTGCCGGGGTGCGGTGTGCAGCAGCGTGGCCTGGAGCACCGCGGCCACGGTCAGTTCCAGGTTCTCCCGGGCCAGCGCCGGCAGGGTGTACTTGTCGGAGATGACCTCACCCTGCTCGGTCACCTTGATCGCGCCGTCCAGGGTGCCGTACGGCTGGGCCAGGATCGCCTCGTGGGTGGGGCCGCCGCCGCGCCCGACCGTGCCGCCCCGGCCGTGGAACAACCGCAGGTGCACGCCGTGCTGGGCGGCCACGTCCCGCAGCGCCCGCTGGGCCCGGTGGATCGACCACTGGCTGGTGGTGATGCCGGCCTCCTTGTTGGAGTCGGAGTAGCCCAGCATCACCTCCTGCACGTCGCCCCGGGCCGCGACCAGCGCCCGGTAGGCCGGCAGGGAGAGCAGTTCGTTGAGCATCTCGCCGCCGGCGTTCAGCTCGGCCGGGGTCTCCAGCAGCGGCACGAAGCCGATCCGGGCCCGCCCGGTGTGCACGTCGACCAGGCCGGCCTCCCGGGCCAGCACCACCGCCGCGAGCACGTCGTCCACACCGAGGGTCATCGAGATGATGTACGACTCGATGACCTCGCCGCCGAACCGGTCCTGCGCCTCGCGGATTGTCCCGAACACGTCGAACGTCTTGCGCGCCCCCTCGGTCAACGGGGTGTCCAGGGCGGACAGCGGCCGGCGGCCGGTCAGCTCGTCGGCGAGCAGCTTGGTGCGCTCCAGCCGGGTCAGCGACGGGTAGTCCGACACCTCGCCGACCGCCGCGTAGAGCTGGGTGAGCACCTCGTGGTGCTTCTCGGCGTGCTCCCGGACGTCCATGGTGGCCAGGTGCAGGCCGAACGCGGAGACGGTACGGATGGTCGAGGCGAGCCGGCCGACGGCGGTGAGCTGCCCGGAGTTGCGGGCCAGCGAGGCGCGCAGCAGCTCCAGGTCGGCGATCAGCTCGCCGGAGCCCTGGTAGTCGCGACCCGGGACGTGCGGGGTGCCGGCGCGCAGCCGCTCCCGGGTGTTGGTCAGCTTCGCCTTCACGCAGCGGGCCTTGAGCCGGTAGGGCTCCTCGGCGTTGACCCGGCGGAACCGGGGGGCCACCTCGGGCAGCGCGTCCAGGTCGGCGGCGAGGCTGGCCGACAGGTCCAGCGACACGGCGCGTAGCCGGCGGGAGACGGAGACCTCGTTGACCAGGTGCTCCATCGCCGCCTCGGTGGCGGTGATGCCGTGCTCGTGCTGGATACGCAGCACCTCCCGGGTGACCACGGGGGTGACGAACGGGTTGCCGTCCCGGTCGCCGCCGATCCAGGTGCCGAAGGTCAGCGGACGCGACGTCGGCGAGGTCTCCACGCCGAGGGTGCGCAGCGTGTCGGCCAGGTCGTCGAGCACCTGCGGGGCGGCCTCGGCGTACAGGTCGCGCAGGTAGTAGATGGCGTTGCGGGCCTCGTCGGTCGGGTCGGGCCGGTCGAGGCGCAGCTCGTCGGTCTGCCACATCAGGTCGAGCAGTTCGGCGAGGCGGCGGTTGGCCGGGCCCTCGTCGCTCGCGCCGTAGAGGATGGCGTTGGCGGTCTCGGTGTCCAGTTCGTCGGCGATGGCGCGCAGCTTGGACAGGATCGACCGGCGGGCCGCCTCGGTGGGGTGGGCGGTGAAGACGGGGCGTACCGCGAGGCGGCGGGCGGCGGCGGCGATCTCCTCGGCCGGCACCCCGCGCTCGGCGATCATCTTGGCCGCCTGGTCCAGCCAGCCGCCCTGGATCGCCCGACGGCGGCGCAGGTCCCGGGCCCGGTGCACCTGCTCGGTGATGTTGGCCAGGTGGAAGTAGGTGGAGAAGGCGCGGGCCAGCTTGGTGCCGGTGGTCACGTCCAGCCCGCCGAGGCGCTGCGCGGCGGCCGGCGCGTCGGAGCGGACCTGGGCGCGGATCTCCTCGACCAGGTCGAGCAGTGGCCGACCCTCCTGCCGGGCCAGGGTCTGGCCGAGCAGGGTGCCGAGCCGGCGGATGTCGGCCCGCAGGGCGGCGTCGGGCCCGTCGTGATCATGCTGGTCGGTCACCGTGCGCTCCTTACGTGAGTACGAAGGACAGCGCTGTCCGACTCCCTGGATGGTATCTGCGCGGCCCGGTCGGCGAGGAAGGGGTTCGGTGTGTCACCTTCCCCACGATCGCCGTGTCCCACCCCCGCCCGGTGGATTCGATCCCGCCCGCCGACGGTCCGGCCTCACCCGTCCGGTCGGGTGTCGACCCGGTGGGTGGCGGTCCGGGGGCCCCGGAACCGGGCGGCGGTGAGCAGGCCGAGCAGCCCCAGAACGGCCCAGGTCAGTAGCCCTGCCAGGGGCCAGCGGGCCGACCGCCAGTCGAAGTAGACGGCCGACTTGAGCAGGTCGGTGGCGAGGCCGGGGACGTTCCAGCGGTGCATCCCGCGTAGCGCGGCGGGTAGGAACTCCGGGGCGTAGATGCCGCCCGAGCCGGGGTTGCCGAGCACCACCAGCAGCAGGATCACCAGCCCGGTGCCGAGCAGCCCCAGCCAGCCCTGCACGGCGGCGGCGACCATCGCGGCGGTGAAGACGGTGAGCATGCCGACCGCCGCGACCGTGACCAGGTCGTGGTCCCAGACGTCGAGGACCGGGCCGACCAGCACCGCGCCGATGGTCCCGAGCAGCACCGCGTGCACGGCCAGGGAACCGATCCGCAGTCCGGCCCGGCGCAGGCCGCGTGGGGCGGTGCCGAGCGAGACGCCGAGCGCGGTCGAGGCGAGGTAGCCGCCGAGCACCAGCCCGACGGTCAGGTAGAACGGCACCAGACCGCGCGGGTCGTCGGGGGAGACCGGCACCTGGTCGGTGACGGTGAGCGGCAGTCGGGCCTGCTGGGCGGCCGGGGTGAGGACCCCGGTGACGAGTTCGGTGGCGGCCGGGGCGGAGGCGCTGGCGGTGGCGAGGGTGAGCGTGCCGTCGGGGGCCGAGGTGAGCACGGCGTACACCTGGCGGGCGGTGAGGGCGTCGTCGGCCGCGCCCGGGTCGGCGTACCCGATGGGCTCGATGGTGTCGGTGCGGGCCCGCACGGCGGTCAGCAGCGCCTCGGCGCGTTGGTCGCCGGTCACCACCCCGACCGGCACGTCCCGGGGGTGCGGCTGGTGCAGCGCGCCGACGTAGGCCGCGATGAACGCGCTGGCCAGCACCAGCGTGCCGAACAGCAGCGCCGCCGTGCGGGGCAGCCAGGCCCGGGTCCGGGGCTCCTCGTCCACCGACCCAGCCTATGGCCCGTAATGCCCTTCCTGTGGGGTTTCGTCGGGCGAAAACCGCTGGTGACGGGCGGTAGGTTCCGACCGTGAGCCGTCCCGCGTACCCCGCCAAACCGAAACCCGGCGACCGGGTCGCCGTGGTCTCCCCCTCCGCCGGCCTGCCGGGTCTGTTCCCGCACGTGTACGAGCTGGGCCTGCGCCGGCTGCGCGAGGAGTTCGGCCTGGTGCCGGTGGAGTACCCCACCACCCGGCAGACCCGGGCCGACCCCCGCGACCGGGCGCGCGACCTGACCGCCGCCTTCGCCGACCCGACGGTCACCGCGGTGCTCGCCACGGTCGGCGGCGACGACCTGATCACGGTCACCCCGCACCTGGACGACGCGGTGCTGCGGGCCAACCCGAAGCCCTACTTCGGCTACTCGGACAACACCAACGTCCTCAACCACCTCTACCGGCTGGGGATGGTGGCCTACCACGGCGGCTCGGTGCTGGTGCACCTCGGCCGACCCGGCGCCCCGCACCCGCTGACCCTCGACTCGCTGCGCGCCGCCCTGTTCACCTCCGACTGGTACGAGCTGACCCCCGCGCCGCAGTGGGGTGACGAACCGGGCGACTGGCGGGACCCGGCCACGCTCGCGGTCGAACCGCCGATGCTGCCCGGCGAGGGCTGGCGCTGGCGGGGCCCGTCGACGGTCGTCGAGGGCCGCACCTGGGGCGGGTGTCTGGAGATCCTGCACTGGCTGATGGCCGCCGACCGGGTCCCGTCGGCCGCCGACCTGGCCGGCTCGGTGCTGGTCGTCGAGACCTCCAACGAACTGCCCGACGCGCAGGAGGTGTTCCGGATCATCCGGAACATGGGCGAGCGGGGACTGCTCGCCGCCTTCCCGGCGGTCGTCGTCGGCCGACCCAAGGCGTGGGACTTCGCACGACCGCTGCCGGTGGCGCAACGGCTCGCGTGGGCCGCCGCCCAACGGGGTGCCATCGTCCGGGCGCTGAGCGCGTACCGCCCGGACGCGGTGGTGGTCTTCGACGTCGACCTGGGCCACACCGACCCGCAGTTGATCATCCCGTACGGCGGGGAGATCCGGGTCGACGCGGTCGAACGCCGCATCGCCGTGCGCTACTGAACGGGACGCGGCCGGGCGTGGAGGTGCCGCACCGGGGTACGGCACCTCCACCGGGCGCCGGACGGCATCCCCGGTCAGCCCGACTGGGGGGTACGCGGGCCTCCCCGAACAGGTCCGCGTCTCCCTCGGCCGTCGCAACGTCGACCGACCGGGCTGGCTGTTCCATCCTCGGTCGGCACGGGGGTCGAAATCTTGAAGATTCGTGCGCGGTTCGGTTCGACCGGCGGCCCCGCCACGACGAGCGCCCCGCGACTCGCGCCCAGCGTCCAGCGCCCGGCGACTCGGGAGCCGGGCCGCCGGGCCCTGTCAGTCGGCGGGTGCGAGCAGTCGACGCAGGCGGGCGGGCGGATGGCCGACCCGCTCCCGGACCACCCGGCTCAGGTGCGCCTGGTCGGCGAAGCCGTACTCGGCGGCGATCGTCACCAGCCGCGGCGGATCGGAGCGGCCCAACAGGTCCAGCACCGCCCGGACCCGCAGCTCGTTGCGGTAGGCGGTGAGGCTGCGCCCGGTGACCCGCTGGAACACCCGGCTCAGGTGGTGCGGTGAGCAGCCGACCAGCCGGGCGACCTCGGTGAGCCCCAGGGTGAAACCCGACGCGGCGAGCACCTGGCGGGCCTGGTCGGCGAGGCGTCGATGGGCGGCCAGGGTGGCCGGTCGCCGCCCCACCGCACGGTCCAGGTCCGCGCCCGGGGCACCCCGGCCCAGCGGGCTGCCACTGAGCAGGGTGGCCAGGAACTGGTGGGTGTGCTCGGTCAGCTCGAAGCCGTCCAGACCCCGCCGGCTGCGGGCCACCAGCATCCGGTGCTCCAGGTCCAACGCGGCGTCGAGCTGACCGTCCCAGCTGCGCCGGGTGAACCAGTCGCGGGCGTCCGGGCGTTCCTCAAGGACCTCGGGGCGGATCTCCAGGCACGAGTAGACGTCGCCGCAGCCGAGCGGATGGGCCACGCTCATCTCGTCGCCGGGTCGGGTCAGCAGCACCGACGTCGCATCGGCGAACGCGATCTCACCGTTGAGCCGGCGCAGGTAACCGCCGGAGCGCCCCAGGTAGACCCGGTAGCCGAGATTGGGCACCGGGCCCACCCAGCCCGGCTCGTCGATCAGGCAGCGCACCTCGTAGAAGGTCATCCCGTCGGGCAGGCCCAGACCCCGCCACCGTCCCTGGGTGGTCTGTTGGCGTGGGTCCGCGCCCCACTGCTGTGGCATTGGTCCTCCCCCGTTCCGGCACCGCCGCTGCGGGCTCGATTGTCTCCCTCGCGAGATAGGCTGGCGGCCGTGCACCCCCCGGCCCGGCCGGGCGTGGGGGCATCTTCGCGCGCCCCGGGCCGACCGGCGGCTTTCCTGGAAGTGATCACTGATGCTCACCGGACTCTTCTCCGCCGCCCTGGCCGACCCGGGGCTGGCCCGTGCTCGTGACCTGGCGCGCTCCGGTGCCGCCCAGGTCGACGGGCTGGACCTGACCGCCCCGGCCGCGCTGCGTCCGTTCGCCGTGGCCGCCGTCGCCGCCGACGAGCCGGTCGGCGGGGCCGGCCGGCCGGTGCTCGCGGTGACCGCCACCAGCCGGGAGGCCGACGACCTGGCCGCCGCGCTGGGCAGCCTGCTCCCGGCCGGGCAGGTGGCGGTCTTCCCGTCCTGGGAGACGCTGCCGCACGAGCGGCTCTCGCCCCGTTCCGACACCGTCGGCCGGCGGTTGGCCGTGCTGCGCCGCCTCGCCCACCCGGACACCGCCGACGCGCAGGGGGTGACCGGCCCGCTGCGGGTGGTGGTGGCCCCGGTGCGCTCGCTGCTGCAACCACAGCTCAAGGGCCTCGGCGACCTGGACCCGGTGCAGCTCGCCGCCGGGGAGGAGGCCGACCTGGAGCAGGTCGCCCGCCGGCTCACCGACCTGGCGTACGCCCGGGTCGACCTGGTCACCAAACGCGGCGAGTTCGCCGTGCGCGGCGGCATCCTGGACGTCTTCCCACCCACCGACGAGCACCCGTCCCGGGTGGAGTTCTGGGGTGACGAGGTGGAGGAGATCCGCACCTTCGCCGTCGCCGACCAGCGCACCATCGAAGGCGTACCGCAGCTGTGGGCCCCGCCGTGCCGGGAGCTGCTGCTGACCCCGGCGGTGCGCCGGCGGGCCGCCGCGCTCGCCGGGGAGCACCCGGAACTGGCCGAGATCCTCGACAAGCTGGCCGAGGGCATCCCCGTCGAGGGGATGGAGTCGCTGGTGCCGGCGCTGCTCGGCAGCGAGAGCCTGGAGCTGCTGGTCGACACCATGCCGGCCGGCACCCACGTGCTGCTCTGCGACCCGGAGCGGATCCGCACCCGGGCCCACGACCTGGTGCGTACCTCGGAGGAGTTCCTCCAGGCGAGCTGGGCCGCGGCCGCCGTCGGCGGCCAGGCCCCGGTCGACCTGGGCGCCGCCGCTTTCAAATCCCTGGCCGAGGTACGCGCCACCGCCCGCGCCCTGCGCCAGCCCTGGTGGACCCTCGCCCCGTTCGGGCTGGTCGAGGCGGACGCCGCCACCCCCACCCGGCAGCCCTGGGAGGATGCGCCGGGCGGGACAGACGTGACCCCCGACGACGCGATCGCGGTGACCCTGGCCGCCCAGCCGGCCCCGCTCTACCACGGTGAGACCGGCCGGGTGGTCGACGACATCAAGCGCTGGACCGGCGAGGGCTGGGCGGTCGCGTTGGTCTTCGAGGGGCACGGTCCCGCCCAGCGGGCCGTCGAGGTGCTCCGCGACGCGGGCCTGGGCGCCCGGCTCACCGAGCAGGTGCCGGCCGCGCCCGCCCCCGGTGAGGTGCTGGTCACCTGCGGCTGCCTGACCGCCGGCTTCGTCGACGAGGCGTCGAGGTTCGTGCTGCTCACCGGCAACGACGTCACCGGTGGCCGGGGCACCTCCACCCGGGACATGCGCAAGATGCCGAGCCGGCGGCGCAACACCATCGACCCGCTGGAGCTGAAGGCCGGCGACTTCGTCGTGCACGAGCAGCACGGCATCGGCCGGTACGTCGAGCTGGTGCAGCGCACCGTCAACGGCGCGTCCCGCGAATACCTGGTCATCGAGTACGCGGCCAGCAAGCGCGGCCAGCCCGGCGACCGGCTCTTCGTCCCCACCGACCAGCTCGACCAGCTCTCCCGCTACGTCGGCGGCGAGCAGCCCACCCTGCACAAGATGGGCGGCTCGGACTGGCAGAAGTCCAAGGCCCGCGCCCGCAAGGCGGTCCGGGAGATCGCCGCCCAGCTGATCCAGCTCTACGCCGCCCGCAAGGCGTCCAAGGGGCACGCGTTCGCCCCGGACTCCCCGTGGCAGCGGGAGCTGGAGGACGCCTTCCCGTGGCAGGAGACGCCCGACCAGTTGGCCGCCATCGAGGAGGTCAAGCGGGACATGGAGCAGACCGTCCCGATGGACCGGCTGATCTGCGGTGACGTCGGGTACGGCAAGACCGAGATCGCCGTCCGGGCGGCGTTCAAGGCGGTGCAGGACGGTAAGCAGGTGGCGGTGCTGGTGCCGACGACGCTGCTGGTGCAGCAGCACTACAACACGTTCGCCGAACGGATGAACCAGTTCCCGGTGACCATCCGGCAGCTGTCCCGCTTCCAGACCGCCAAGGAGAGCGAACGGACGTTGGAGATGGTCGCCGACGGCACCGTCGACATCGTCATCGGCACCCACCGGCTGCTCCAGACGGCCACCCGGTTCAAGTCTCTCGGCATGGTGGTCATCGACGAGGAGCAGCGCTTCGGCGTCGAGCACAAGGAGCACCTCAAGACGCTGCGCGCGTCGGTCGACGTGCTGAGCATGTCGGCCACCCCGATCCCGCGGACGCTGGAGATGGCGATCACCGGCATCCGGGAGATGTCGACCATCGCCACCCCGCCGGAGGAGCGGCACCCGGTGCTGACCTTCGTCGGGTCGTACGACGACCGGCAGGTGGCCGCGTCCATCCACCGCGAGTTGCTGCGCGACGGGCAGGTCTTCTACCTGCACAACCGGGTGGAGTCGATCGACCGGACGGCGCGCAGGCTGCGTGAGCTGGTGCCCGAGGCGCGGGTGGCGGTGGCCCACGGGCAGATGGGCGAGGAGGCGCTGGAGAAGGTGATGGTCGGCTTCTGGGAGAAGGAGTTCGACGTCCTGGTCTGCACCACCATCGTGGAGTCCGGCATCGACATCCCCAACGCCAACACCCTGATCGTGGAGCGGGCCGACCTGCTCGGCCTGGCCCAGCTGCACCAGATCCGGGGCCGGGTGGGCCGGGGCCGGGAGCGGGCGTACGCGTACTTCCTCTATCCGCCGGAGAAGCCGCTCACCGAGCACGCGCACGAGCGGTTGGCCACCATCGCCCAGCACACCGAGCTGGGCGCGGGCATGTACGTGGCGATGAAGGACCTGGAGATCCGGGGCGCCGGCAACCTGCTCGGTGGCGAGCAGTCCGGGCACATCGAGGGCGTCGGGTTCGACCTGTACGTCCGGATGGTCGGCGAGGCGGTGTCGGCGTTCAAGGGGGAGAGCACCGAGTCCGACGAGCTGGCGGCCGACGTCCGCATCGATCTTCCGGTCGACGCGCACCTGCCGCTGGACTACGTGGGGGTGGAGCGGCTGCGGCTGGAGATGTACCGCAAGCTCGCCGAGGCGCGTGACGACGAACGTTTGCGCGAGGTGGTCGCCGAGATGACCGACCGGTACGGCGAGCCGCCCGCACCGGTGCAGAACCTGGTCGCGGTGGCCCGGTTCCGGTTGCTGGCCCGCCGTTACGGCCTCTCCGACGTGAGCGTGCAGGGCAAGCACCTGCGGTTCGGGCCGCTGCCGTTGCCCGATTCCAAGCAGTTGCGGCTCAAGCGCTACCACCCGGACTCGGTCTACAAGCCGGCCACCGACCAGGTCAGCGTGCCCCGGCCGAGCACCCGCCGGGTCGGTGGCGAGCCGCTGCGTGACCAGGCGCTGTTGGAGTGGTGCGCCCAGCTCCTCTCCGACGTCCTCGGCGAGCCGGCCCCGCTGGCCGGGGCGCGGGCATGAGCGGCCGGTCGGGTCCGGCGACCCGGGGTGGCCGGGGCCGGGGGCACGAAAGCTGCGGGCGGGGGCCGCAGCGCGTGGTGGGCGGCGTCACCGTAGCCGGGCAGGCATGAGAGAGTGACCGTCATGCGTGCACGCCGTCTCATCGCCGCCGCCAGCGTCGCGGCACTGGGTGTCCTCTCCCTCACCGCCTGCGGCAAGGCATCTCCGGATGTGGCCGCATACATCGGCGACAGTCGCTACTCGGTCGCCCGGGTGGACGCGATCTACACCGACGCGCAGACGAGGTACGCCGAGGCGGTGCGGCAGGGCGCGGCCCAGTCCGGCCAGACCCCGGCACCGGAGCAGCTGCGGGCCGGGGTGACCCGGCAGGACGTGGTGAACCTGCTGGTCAGCATCGACCTGGGCAAGCGGGTCGCGGCCGAGAAGGGCCTCCAGGTCCCCGACCAGATCACCCCGGACCAGCTGGCCCAGCAGTTGCAGATGCCGCCGCAGGCGGAGTTCGCGAAGCTCTGGGGTGAGTGGGCGGACCTGTTCTCCGTGCTCAGCCAGCAGTTGCCGCCGGCCGACCTGAGCGACGAGTCGGTGATGGCGGTCTACCACGCGATCGAGAAGACCGGCGGCATCGACAAGGGGCTGCCGGTGGCGCAGGTGCGGCAGCTCTTCGGCGACGGCGGTTTCGTCCGCAGCGCCGCCGCGTTGAGCACCGCGCTGGGGGAGCAGGCCGACAAGCTCGACGTCGAGGTCAACCCCCGGTACCGGCCGCTCGGCGTCCCGGCCTGGGTCAACAAGGGTCAGGAGCTGGTCTTCTACGCGCTGCCGTACATCGACGCCAGCGGCCCGGTGACCGACGTGTCGACCCCCGAGCCGGTCGGCAGCCCGACCCCGGCGCAGGGGCCGGTGGCCTCCTGAGCACGTCCCACCGGATCGTCCTGCTGGTCACCTCGCCCCGGTTGCCGGCCGGTCTGCTGACCGCCGCCGCCTGGGACGTGCTGCGCTCCGCGCCGGTGCTGACCGGCGCACAGAGCGCCCAGGTCGCGGCGGTACGCGCGGCGGGCGTCGAGGTCACCGTCGTCTCCGGCGGAGCCACCGACGCGTTGCTCGACGCGGCGGCGGCGGGCGGTACGGCGGTCTGGCTGGCCGGCCCGGCCGGCGACGAGTCCCTGGCCCGGGAGTTGGGTCTGGGGTTGGCCCGGCAACCGGGGCTGGCCGAGCTGGAGCTGATGTACGGCTCGTGGGACCCGCCGGGGGCCCGGTTGCTCGATGCGGTCGAGGTGATGGACCGGCTCGCCTCCCCCGGCGGTGACCCGTGGAAGCGGGCGCAGACCCACCGTAGCCTCGCCGGTTTCCTGATCGAGGAGTGCTACGAGGCGTACGACGCGATCAGCGACGGTGACACCGACGCGCTCCGTGAGGAGTTGGGCGACGTGCTGCTCCAGGTGCTGCTGCACGCGCGCCTGGCGGAGGACCTGCCCGAGGGTGAGCGGTGGAACGTCGACGACGTGGCCGGCACCCTGGTCGACAAGATGGTCCGCCGGAACCCGCACGTCTTCGCCGGTGCCGAGGCGGGTTCGCTGGCCGAGATCGAGGCGAACTGGGAACGGATCAAGCGGGCCGAGAAGGCCCGTGCGTCGGTGCTCGACGGCATCGCGTTGAGCCAGCCGGCGCTGGCTCTGGCGGCCAAGGTGCTGGACCGGGCCGGTCGGGCCGCCCTGACCGCCCCGCTGCCGTCCCCCGACGCCCAGCCCGACCCGGAGTCCCGCCTGGGTGCCACCCTGCTGGCCCTGGTCGCCGAGGCCCGCCACGCCGGCCTGGACCCCGAGGCGGCTCTCCGCCGCACCACCCTGGCTCACACCCAAACCCTCCGCACCACCGAACCCCCCACCTCGTCGAGTTGACCAAGAGGTTTGCGTCAGCCCTGCGCGATCCGGTGACGCGAACCTCTTGATCACGAGAGCGGGGTGGGTGTGCGGTGCCGCGAACCTCTTGATCGACGAGGCCGGGGCGGGCGGTGGGGAGTGGGTAGGGTCGGGGGATGGGTTCATTCGTGCCGTTGGCGGAGCGGATCGTCGAGGCCGTGCTGGAGAGCCGGCCGGGGGTCGCCACGTCGAGCGGGGACCACCGCTACGACGACCGGTTGCCGGATCTCTCCGCCGGGGCGGTCGCGGCCGACCAGGCGATGCTGGGGGAGGCCGCCGACGCGCTCGCCGAGGTCGACACGGACTCGCTCGACGTCGAGGAACAGGTCGACCACGCGCTGCTCAGCGCCCTGGTCGACCGGGAACTGTTCGAGTTGAGCGAGATCCGGGCCTTCGAGTGGGACCCGCTGGTGCACAACCCCGGTCCGCTGCTGCACGCCCTGCTCGCCCGCCCGTACGCCCCGGTGGAGGAGCGGCTGGCCCACCTGGCCGGGCGGCTGACGGCCGTACCCGACGCGTTGGCGACCGCGCGGACGACGTTGCGGGACATGCCCCGGGTGCACGCCGAGACGGCGGTCGGGCAGTTCGTCGGCACCGCCGCGCTGATCCGCGACGAGGTGCCGCTGCTGCTCGCCCAGGCCCCCGCGCTGGCCGGCACGGTCGGGCCGGCCGCGACGGCGGCGATCGCCGCGCTCGACGAGTTCGTCGGCTGGCTGCGCGCCGGGCTGGCCGCCGAGACCGGGCCGGGCCGCGACCCCCGCCTGGGCCGCCGCCGCTGGGAGGCCCGCCTCTGGCACACCCTCGACACCGAGCTGGGCGCCGCCGAGGTGCAGCGCCGGGCCTGGGCCAACCTGGACCGGGTCACCACCGAGATCCGCGCGGCGGCCGTCGAGCTGGTCGGTGGCCCGGCCGACGACGAGACGGTACGCCGGGCGCTGGACCTGCTGGCCGCCGAGCACCCCGACGACCACTCCATCGTGGACCTCGCCTCGGTCACCCTCGACGAGGCCGTCGACTTCGTCCGGGCCCACGACCTGGTCGGCCTGGTCGACGACCCGTGCGTGATCCAGGAGATGCCGGAGTTCGCCCGGGGCGTCGCGGTGGCCTACTGCGACTCGCCGGGCCCGCTGGAGCCGGCCGACCTGCCCACCTTCTACTGCATCGCGCCCACCCCGGCGGACTGGCCAGCCCACCGGGTCGACTCGTTCTACCGCGAGTACAACGACCACATGATCCGGAACCTGACCGTGCACGAGGCGATGCCGGGGCACTTCCTCCAGCTCGCCCACGCCCGCCGGTACGCCGGCCCCACCCGGGTCCGGGCGCTGACCGAGTCGGGGGTGTTCATCGAGGGCTGGGCGGTCTACACCGAGGAGCTGATGGCCGGCCTCGGCTTCGGCGGCCTGCCGGTCCGCCTCCAGCAGCTCAAGATGCAGCTGCGGATGACCATCAACGCGCTGCTCGACCAGTTGGTCCACTGCGACCAGATGACCGAGGCGGACGCGTTGGCGCTGATGACCGAACGCGGCTTCCAGGAGGAGGGCGAGGCGGCCGGCAAGTGGCGGCGGGCGCTGCTCACCTCGACGCAGCTCTCCACCTACTTCGTCGGCTACAGCGAACTGGCCGACGTCGCCGCCGCCCGGCCGGCCGGGGTGTCGGTGCGGGACTGGCACGACGCGATGCTCGCCCACGACTGCCCGCCCCCGCGCCACCTGCGCACCCTGCTCGGCATCTGACCGCCGCGCCACCCCGGCCGGGCGCCCACCGGTCCGGGCCGGCGCGGGGGCCGGCTCAGCCGCGGGCGGCGACGGCGTCGATCAGCCAGCGGGAGATCGAGTACGCGGGCGGCAGCTCCGCCGGCAACGCGTCCACCGGGAACCACCGGGCCCGTACCAGCTCCCGCCCGTCCACCACCGGTTCGGCTCCGGCATCGGCGGCGGTGGCGGTGAACCCGGCGAGCAGCACCCCCGGCCCGGAGATCGCCCAGGGTTGGCTGCCGAAGTAGTCGATCGTGTCGAGGTCGAGCGAGACCTCCTCGGCGACCTCCCGCCGGACCGCCGTCTCCAGCGACTCGCCGGCCTCCACGAAGCCGGCGACCAGCGCCCACAGCTCGGTCGGCCCGGACGCGTGCCGGACCAGCAGCAGCTCGGTGGGGCCACCGGCCGGGCCGGGGCGGGTGATCGCGGTGAGCACCGCCGGGGAGAGCCGCAGCGGCACGTACAGGCCGCAGTCGGGGCAGCGGCGGGCCGTCTCGCCCGGCACGTCGACCAGCGCCGCCCGGCAGGCCCCGCACCAGCGGTGGGTACGCCGCCAGGTGACCACGGCCACCGCCCGTCCGGCGAGCGTGGCGACCGGCTCGGGCAGCTCGGCGGCGAGCGCCCGCCAACTGCGCCACCGCCCGACCGGCCGTCGACCCCCGGCCCTGCTCCCCACGGTCTCCCCGCTCCCCGGCTCCCCGCCCCCGGTCGGGTTGTCCCGGGTGGCTGGCCGGCCCGGGTCGGCCGTCTCGAGCGCCCAGGCCGGCACGCCGTCGAGCGTGCCCAGCGGCACCCATCCGGTCCCGGTCGGCAGCTCGCCGACCCGGGGCAGGCCACCGTCGGGGGTGGTGAACAGCCGGGTACCGGCCACCAGCAGACCCAGATCGCCCGACGCGGGCGCGGGCCCGGCAGCGTGGCCGGCCGCGTCGTCGGCCGGGGGTGTGGGACCGGCAGGGCGGTCGGTCGCGGTCGTGAAGGTCGCCGGGTCGTCGGCCGGGGGTGTGGGACCGGCAGGGCGGTCGGTCGCGGTCGTGAAGGCCGCCGTTTCGTCAGCCGGGGGCGTGGGGTCGGCGGGGCGGTCGGTGGCGGTCGTGGAGGTCGCCGGGTGGTCGGCCGGGGGCGTGGGGTGTCCGGGCGGTGGGACGGTCACGACGACGCCGGCCGGCGGTCCGTCACCCCGGCACCGGCCGGCAGGTCGAACGCCGTCGGGGTCACCGAGTCGGTGAAGCGTTCCAGGGCCAGCTCGACCGGCTGGCCGTCGAGCAGACCGGTGAAGCTGCCGAGCACCCCCTCGGTGGTGACGCAGGCGTCGAAGTCCCCGGCGGAACGCCGAACGGCGACGCAGGTGGCGTGGTGGCCGACGAGTGTGGTGTCGCTCTGCTTGACCTGGGCCTGCGGGTCCAGGGCGGCCTCGGTGAGCAACCGGATGACGGCGGGCGGGGTGACCAGCCCGGCCTTGCGGGCCTCGGCGAACAGCGGCACGGCGGCCTTGCCGGACATCAGCACCGGCGGCTCCACCGTGCAGGCGGTCCGCCCGGCGGTGGTCGCGCACCGGGTGATGGCCTGCTCGGAGACGGTGATCTTGCCGGCGGCCCAGGTGTACGCCGAGCGGGCCGGCTCCTTCTCCTGGGCGATGGTGGTGGTCCGGCCGCCGGGGAGCCGGTATTCGGCGGTCCAGGTCTGGACCAGGGACTCGTCCAGCCGGGTGGCGAGATCGTTGATCAGATCGGACCTGCCGAGGGTGCGTCCGGTGTCGTCGAGGGTCTGACAGCCGGTGACGGTGAGCGACGCGATGACCGACACGGCGAGCACGCGGAGGGTGGTCGAGACGGCGGGCATGGCGACCAGCGTGGTCGATCGTGTCCACCCGGCGCAAACCGGTTGCCGGTTGAGGGGTGAGAATCCGGGAATGTCCGTTAGGGCGGGCTGATTAGGGGTGGGCTACGTGTGCCCGGACGCCGTGCGGCCGAGCGTCGCCCGATACGCTGCGTTCAACACAACTGCCCCAGCCGCACCGTCGCGGCCCATACCGGATTCGCACAACGAACGAGGAGCGACTCAGTGGCAACCATCGAGGGAATCGTCGCCCGGGAGATTCTCGACTCACGGGGCAACCCGACGGTCGAGGTCGAGGTAGGGCTGGACGACGGCACGATCGCTCGCGCCGCCGTACCCTCCGGCGCCTCCACCGGCGCCTTCGAAGCGGTCGAGCTGCGCGACGGTGACAAGGACCGCTACCTGGGCAAGGGCGTCGAGAACGCGGTCGCCAACATCGAGGACAAGATCGTCGACCAGCTGATCGGCTACGAGGCCAGCGAGCAGCGGCTGATCGACCAGAAGATGCTCGACCTCGACGGCTCCGACAACAAGGGCACGCTGGGCGCGAACGCCATCCTCGGGGTCTCCCTGGCGGTGGCCAAGGCGGCTGCCGGCAGCGCCGAGCTGAGCCTGTTCCGTTACCTGGGTGGCCCGAACGCCCACCTGCTGCCGGTGCCGATGATGAACATCCTCAACGGTGGCGCGCACGCCGACTCCAACGTCGACGTCCAGGAGTTCATGATCGCGCCGATCGGGGCCCCCAGCTTCCGGGAGGCGCTGCGCTCCGGTGCCGAGGTCTACCACGCGCTGAAGTCGGTGCTCAAGAAGAAGGACCTCTCCACCGGTCTGGGTGACGAGGGTGGTTTCGCCCCCAACCTGCCCAGCAACGCCGCCGCGCTCGACCTGATCGCCGAGGCGGTCGAGAAGGCCGGTTACCGGCTGGGCACCGACATCGTCTTCGCCCTCGACGTGGCCGCGACCGAGTTCTTCGACAACGGCACCTACACCTTCGAGAGCGCCGCCAAGAGCGCCGAGGAGATGAGCAACTACTACACCAAGCTCATCGGCGACTACCCGATCGTCTCCATCGAGGACCCGCTGGCCGAGGACGACTGGACCGGTTGGGCCACCCTGACCGCCGCCGTCGGCGACCGGATCCAGATCGTCGGCGACGACCTGTTCGTCACCAACCCGCAGCGCATCGCCCGGGGCATCGCCGAGAAGTCCGCCAACGCGGTCCTCGTCAAGGTCAACCAGATCGGTTCGCTGACCGAGACCCTGGACGCGGTGGACCTGGCCCACCGGGCCGGCTTCAAGTGCATGATGAGCCACCGCTCCGGCGAGACCGAGGACACCACCATCGCCGACCTGGCCGTCGCCACCGGCTGCGGCCAGATCAAGACCGGTGCCCCGGCCCGGTCCGACCGGGTCGCCAAGTACAACCAGCTCCTGCGGATCGAGGAGGAGCTGGCCGACGCGGCGCGGTACGCCGGCGCCGGCGCGTTCCCGCGTTACCGTTCGGCCTGACCCAGGCGAACCTCGGGGGAGGGGTGTGACGATGCAGCAGCGCCGCACACCGGGTGGCCAACGCCCGGCCCGCCGGCCGACCGGTCGGCCGGGCGGGGCCCGGGGCGCCCGGACGCCGCTGCGCGACGGCGGGGTCCGCGCCGAGCCGCGGGCTGCCGCGGCCCGGTCGCGGACCGCCGACGGGGTACGGTCGGCGAACCGTCCGGCGGCGGCCCGTCGGACGGCGGCCGGCGGCACCATCCGGCGACTCACCGCACCCCACCCCCGACGGTTCACCGGCCGGGCCACCGTCCTGTTCGCGGTGCTGCTCGCGCTCGCCCTGGCGTACACCTATCCGGTCCGGGTCTATCTCGACCAGCAGGTCGACATCGAGCGGATGGAGGCCAGCCAGGCCGCCCAGCGTACGGAGATCGCCGAGCTGTCGGCCCAGGCGGCGAAGTGGCAGGACCCCGAATACATCAAGATCAAAGCGCGGGAACGGTTCTTCATGGTGGCCCCCGGTGAGACGCCGGTGATCGTGCTCAACGACGCGGACGGCGCGGCCCGGGACGCCAACGGCGGCCGGCCGCCGACCCCACCCAAGACCCCCGACCCCTGGTACGACACCCTGTGGTCGAGCGTCCAGGCGGCGAACGGCGACGCCCCGGACCAGTGAGCAGCACCCGCGTACCGAACGAGAGATGGGCACCGTGACTGTCGTACCACCGCAGGAGCCGGCGGCGGACTCCGTACCCCCGCCGGAGCACCAGCCGGCCACCGAGGCCGACCTGGCCGCGGTGGCCGCGCAGCTCGGACGCCCGCCCCGCGGCACCCGGGCGGTGGCCCACCGCTGCCCGTGCGGCCTGCCCGACGTGGTGGAGACCACCCCCCGGCTCGCCGACGGCACCCCCTTCCCGACGCTGTTCTACCTGACCTGCCCCCGGGCGACGGCGGCGTGCAGCCGGCTGGAGTCAGCCGGGCTGATGAAGGAGATGGCCGAGCGGCTCGCCGGGGACCCGGAGCTGGCCGACCGGTACCGGGCCGCGCACGAGGACTACCTGGCCCGCCGGGCCGCGATCGGCGAGGTGCCGGAGATCGCCGGCATCTCCGCCGGTGGGATGCCCGGCCGGGTGAAGTGCCTGCACGTGCACCTGGGCCACGCGCTCGGTGCCGGCCCCGGCGTCAACCCGTTCGGCGACGAGACGCTCGCCCTGGTGGAGAAGTGGTGGGCGGCCGGGCCGTGCGTGGACCTGCCGGCGGCGCAGTGACCGACGGGATCGTGGTACGCCGGGCCCGCACCGGCGACGTACGCGGCATCCGCCGGCTGGTCGACACCTACACCGACGACCGGCGGCTGCTCAGCAAGGCCACCGTCACCCTCTACGAGGACGTGCAGGAGTTCCGGGTCGCGGTCACCGGCGACGGGCGGGTGGTCGGCTGCGGGGCGCTGCACGTGATGTGGGAGGACCTCGCCGAGATCCGTACCGTGGCCGTCGACCCGGCCTGCCGGGGCCGGCGGCTCGGCCACCGGATCGTCACCGAGCTGATCGACGCCGCCCGGGAGTTGGGCATCGCCCGGATCTTCGTGCTCACCTTCGAGACGGCGTTCTTCGGCGCGTTCGGGTTCACCGAGATCGACGGCGCCCCGGTGCCGCAGCCCGTCTACGAGCAGCTGCTGCGCTCCTACGACGAGGGCGTCGCCGAGTTCCTCAACCTGGAACGGGTCAAGCCGAACACCCTGGGCAACACCCGGATGCTGCTGCGCCTCTAGCCCCGCACGGCGGGATCCGCGCCCGGCTGCGCCTCTGGCCCCGGACGGCGGGGTCCGCGCCCGGTGCTGCTGCGCCTCTGGCCCCGGACGGCGGGGTCCGCGCCCGGTGCTGTGGTCCGAAGGTGCAGCTCCGGCCGGTCTTGACCCGGCCCGCCACCCTGGGGCGGTGACGATCGTGCGCCGGTTGGGCGCGGTGCTCGCCGCCCTGGTGACCCTGTTCGCCCTGGTCGGCATCGCCCGGCTGATCGCCCCGGCGACCGGCGGCGTCGACCGTCAGCCGCCCGGGGTGGACCGGCAACTCGACTACCTGCGGGTCGAACTGGACGACGGTGCCGGCGAGGACGCCCAGGCGATGTTCCCGGAGGGCTGGTTCTTCGCCCACGCGCTGTACGGGCTGGCCCGGGTGGAGACCGGCCTGCGGCAACCGCCGCAGGGGCGTGACGAGGCGCTGCGGGAGGCCCGGTGGGCGCTGGCCCGGCTGGAGTCACCGGCCGGCACGGCCCCGTTCAGCCGCGACCTGACCCCGGCGTACGGCGTCTTCCACGCCGGCTGGACGAACTGGCTGCGCGGCGGGGTGCTCGCCCTGCAACCGGAGTCGGGGCGGGACCCGGCCGAGGTGCGCCGGTTCGCCGAGGCGTCGGCGACCCTGGCCGCCGCGTTCGACGCCTCTCCCACGCCGTACCTCGCCGCCTATCCCGGGCAGGCGTGGCCGGTCGACTCGACGGTGGCGGTGGCCTCGCTGCGGCTGCACGACGCTCTGCTACCGCCGCGTTTCGCGCCGACCACCGGCCGCTGGCTGGACGGGGTACGCCAGCGCCTCGACCCGCGTACCGGTCTGCTGCCACACCGGGTCGACCCGGGCACCGGAGCACCGGCCGAGGTGGCCCGGGGCACCTCGCAGAGCGTCATCCAGCGGTTCCTACCGGAGATCGACCCGACCTTCGCCCGCGAGCAGTACCTGCGCTTCCGCACCGACTTCGTGGTGTCGCCGCTGAGGCTCGGCCCGGCGGTGCGGGAGTACCCGCGCGGCCTGGACGGCCCGGGGGACGTCGACTCGGGACCGCTGCCGCTCGGGGTGAGCTTCTCCGCCACCGTGGTGACCCTCGGTGCGGCCCAGGTGCAGGGCGACGACGCGTTGGCCGGGGCGTTGGCCAACTACGGCGAACTGGTCGGCTTTCCCCTGGACACCCCGCACACCCGCCGGTACGCCTTCGGCCTGCTCTCGATCGGTGACGCCTTCCTGGCCTGGTCGAAGACCGCCCGCCCGTGGGTCTCCGCGCCCACCGACCCGCCACCGGCGACGGTGGACCCGTGGTGGCGCGCGCCGCTGGTGGCGCTGCTGGTGCTGCTCGCCGTGCTGCCCTGGGCGCCGTGGCTGCTGCTGCGACGACTGTCCCGGCGTCGGTGACCGCCGCCGGCCCGGTTGGCGCTGCCGGGTGCGGTTGGCGCTGCCGGGCACCCTGTCGGTGCTGCCGGGCATCCGGTCGGCGTCGCGGGTCGCCCGGTGCTGCCGTGCGTCGGGGCGGTGCAGTCGGGTGCCCGGTCGGTGCGGTCGGGCGTCGGGTCGGCGCTGCCGTGCGCGGGCGACTGCTGCCGTAGGGTTGCTGCCGTGACGACGCGTGTGGCCGCCATCGACTGCGGGACCAACTCCATCCGCCTGCTGGTCGCCGACCTGCCCGACCCGTCGGCCGGGCCGCAGGCCCCACTGGTCGACCTGGCCCGCCGGATGGAGATCGTCCGGCTCGGTCAGGGCGTCGACCGGACCGGCCGGCTGGCCCCGGAGGCGATCGAGCGGACCCGGGTGGCGCTGGCCGGGTACGCCGCCGAGATCGACAAGCTGGGCGTCGACCGGGTGCGGATGTGCGCCACGTCGGCGTCCCGGGATGCCAGCAACGCGGCCGACTTCCGGGCCATGGTGGAGCAGACCCTCGGGGTCGCGCCCGAGGTGGTCACCGGCGACGAGGAGGCCCGGTTGTCGTTCACCGGCGCGGTCCGGGGGCTGCCCGCCGACGCGGAGCCGCCGTACCTGGTGGTCGACATCGGCGGCGGTTCGACCGAGTTCGTGGTGGGCACCCGCGACTCCGGGGTGCAGGCGGCGATCTCGGTGGACATCGGCTGCGTCCGGATGACCGAACGGCACCTGCACGGCGACCCGCCGACCGTCGCCGAGGTCGCCGCCGCGCAGGCCGACATCGCCGCCGCCGTCGACCGGGCGCTCGCCGCCGTCCCCGGCCGGGAGGCCGCCACACTGGTCGGGCTCGCCGGTTCGGTCACCACCGTCGTCGCCATCGCCCAGGACCTCCAGGAGTACGACCCCGAGCGCATCCACCACGCCCGGGTGCCGTACGAGCGGGTGGCCGGGGTGACCGCCGACCTGCTGGGCCGGACCGCCGCGCAGCGGTTGGCGATCCCGGTGATGCACCCGGGCCGGGCGGACGTGATCGGTGCGGGTGCCCTGGTGCTCAAGGTGATCATGGAGCGGGCCGGGATGTCCTCGGTGGTCGCCTCCGAACACGACATCCTCGACGGCATCGCCTGGAGCCAGCACCCCACCCCCAGCTGACCCCCACGCTCCCCCTCCCGCTCCCTCCCCCCTCTCCCCCTCCCTCCCCACCGCTCGACATCGAGCCCGGTGATCAAGAGCTTTGCGTCAAATTTCCCGGCGGGAACGACCCAAACTTCTTGATCACCGGGCCGGTGGTGTGGTGATCAAGAGGTTTGCGTCGGAAATCCGGGTGGGGATGACGCGAATCTCTTGATCACCGGGGCCAGGGCCGGGGCGGGGCCGGGGGCGGGGGATGGGCCGGGGGCTGGGGTGGGTCGAGGGCTGGGGCTGGGGTGGGGCGGGGGTGGGTGGCGGGGGGAGATGGGAGCGGGGGGGTGGGGTATGGCGTTGTTGACGGTAGTGCGCAGTGCGCAGTAGTGTGTGATGCGTGGACACCACACAACTACTCAAGGGTGTGCTCGACCTGGCGGTGCTCGCCGTGTTGCGGGATTCCGACGGGTACGGCTACGACATCCTGCGGCGGCTGCGCGAGGCCGGGCTGGAGGAGGTCGGCGACGCGTCGGTCTACGGGACCCTGCGCCGGCTCTTCGCCGCCGGCCTGCTCACCACCTACGTCGTGCCGAGCGAGGCCGGCCCGCACCGTAAGTACTACGCGCTCAACGCCGCCGGCCGTGACCAGCTCACCCGCTCCGGCAAGACCTGGCGCGCGTTCGCCACGACGATGGACCAGCTGCTCGACGATCGGGGGATGGCGGCATGACCGTCACTGGGCAGGAGATAACGGACTACGTCGAGCGGGTGCGGACCGCCCTGGCCGACCTGCCACCGCAGGTACGCGAGGAGCTGACCGAGGACCTTCCGGAACACCTCGCCGAGGTGGCCGCCGAGGCCGACGGTTCCCTGGTGGACCGGCTGGGCACCCCCGAGGCGTACGCGGCGGAGTTGCGCGCCGCCGCCGGGGCGGGTGACCCGGCGGCCGGCCGCCGGGCGCTGGAACGGCGGATCGCCACCATGCTGGGGCGGGCCCGGGCCCGGGTGGATCGGGTCGACGCCCGGCTCGGCCCACTGTTCGGCCACGCCACGGCGGGGGAGTTCCTGCGGCTACTGCGCCCGGCGTGGTGGGTGGCCCGCGCCTACCTGGTCGCGATGCTGCTCACCGCGCTCAGCACCGACGGGCCGCTCGGCCTGCTGCCCCGGCTCGACGACCACATGTTCGTCGGCCTGCTGGTCTTCGCCGGCCTGGTGTGCGGCTCCGTCTGGTTGGGTCGGCGCACCCCTGAGCTGCGGTCCTGGCGGCGCTGGGCGTTGCACGCCAGTTCGGCGGTGCTGGCGTTGTTCGCGATCGCCGCGGTGGCGAACGTGGACGACCAGGCCCGCTCCGGCTACGGCTACGGCTACGAGACGACCTCCGTGCAGAACCCGTACGACCAGGTGCAGGACGTCTACGTCTACGACAGCGAAGGGCGGTTGGTGGAGAACGCCCGGCTCTTCGACCAGAACGGCACCCCGATCCGGTTGGGCTGGCCGTCCTGCGACGATCTGGTCCTGCCCGACGTCAACCCGGTGCAGCGCGGCTACCCGTACTGCCCGCAGCAGGCGCCGTTCCGGCCGCATCCGCCGGCCGTCGCCCCGCTCCCGCCCGGGTCTGGCGTGAGCCCCGGGGGGTCGCCGTCGCCGACCGCGCCGGGTGTTGCGCCGTCGCCCACCGCGCCGGGTGTGGCGCCGACGGCCACCGCGCCGGGCAACCCCGTACCCACCGGATCGGTGCCGGTCGCGTCGCCCTCGGTGTCTGGGCCTGCGGGGGTGCCCCTGCCCACCGCCACCGGCTGACCTGCCGTTGCTGGGAAATGGCTGAACGGACGAGGGGAACGGGGCAGCACGCGCTGATCTTCGTCGCTACGTTGTCGTCTGCTCATTCGCCCCTCGGAAGGAAACTCAGTGTCAGAGCAGGTCGCATCGTCCCCCGCGCCGCAGGCAGAGCAGGTGGGCCAGCCCGAGTCGGTCACCCCGGCCCCCGCCGCGCAGCCGGAGGAGCCGAAGGGTGGCGGGGCGAAGAAGGTGCTCGGCATCGTCGGCGCGATCGTCGCCTTCCTGGTGATCGCGGCGCTGAAGTTCGGCGTCGCCAGCGCCATCGGCAACTTCCTCAACCCCGACGAGACGGCCGAGGCGAAGGCCGGTGACTGCATCGCCGAGCTGCCGGAGGTGACCGGCACGCAGGAGAAGTCGGTCAGCGACGCCAAGGTGGTCAAGTGCACCTCGACCGACGCCGTCTACAACGTGGTCGGCCGGGTCGAGGAGCAGACCGAGGCGCAGGCCAAGACCGGTAAGGCGTGCGAGCAGTACATCAAGGAGGGTGAGGACGGCTACGTCTTCTACAACATCGCCCCGGGCGGCAAGGGCTACCTGCTCTGCCTCACCAAGAAGGCGTGACCGGCAGGGCCTGACCGGTCCGTACGACGATCAGCCGACGGCGGCGCGGGATTCCCGCGCCGCCGTCGGCGTGTTGCACGCCACCGTTCGATGAACGCGAGGTATATGCCACTGTTCTGGCATCTTCCCGGCACGCGTACGGCGTGGCAGGCTACCGACACGTAGGAACGCCCTGCGACCAGCCGACGATGACTGACCGACAGGAGGACGGGCCGATGGGCGAGATGGTGAGTTACCGCCGCAACGCAGGGACCGGCGAGGGGTATCTCGCGGTACCGGCCAGTGCGACGGCCAGCCCGGCGGTCATCGTCATCCAGGACTGGTGGGGTCTCGTCCCGCACATCCGTTCGGTGGTGGACCGGTTCGCCGAGGCCGGCTTCGTGGCGTTGGCCCCCGACTTCCGGCACGGCCAGCCGGCCAGCAAGCCCAGTGAGCCCCGGCAGATGCTCAACAGCACCCAGATGGACGAGGCGGCGGCCGACATCGCCGGGGCGGCGGAATACCTGGCCGGTCGGGCAGAGGTGACCGGCAAGGTGGGGTGCGCCGGGTTCTGCGCCGGTGCCAGCCTGGCGCTGTGGGCGGCCACCCGCGCCGAGCGGATCGTCGCCACCGCCGCCTTCTACCCCCGGCTGCCGTGGGACGGGATGCCCACCGAGTGGACCGACTACGCGGGTAAGGCGGCGGTCGTGCACTGCTCGGAGGCCGACGGCCTGTCCGCCGCCGACGGCGTGCAGACGGTACGCCGGGCCGTGGAGAACGCCGGCGGCACCTGCCAGACCTACGACTACCCGGGCACCGCGCACGCGTTCTTCAACGAGGACCGGCCGGAGAACTTCGACCAGCGGGCCGCCGCCACCGCCTGGGCCCGTACCCTCGAACTCTTCCGGGCCAAGCTTGGCTGAGCGCCGGTCAGCCGACGGGCGCAGGCGTTGACGGTGCCCCGGCCGACCGTGTCCCGTACCCCCGCCGAGGTGGTCGCCCGCGCCGCGCGGGCGACCGACCTGGCCGACCTCGACGCGGCGGTCAGCGACTGTTTCGCCTGCCCGCGCCTGGTCGACTGGCGGGAGGAGGTCGCCCGGACGAAACGGGCCGCGTTCCGCGACCAGGACTACTGGGGTCGCCCGGTGCCCGGCTTCGGCGCCCCCGACAACCGCACCGGGCGCGGCGGCGCGGGCCCGCCCGCCACCCCACCCGGCCCGGTGTCCGAACCCCGGATCGGGATCCTCGGCCTGGCCCCGGCGGCCCACGGCGGCAACCGGACCGGGCGGGTCTTCACCGGCGACCGCTCCGGCGACGTGCTCTTCGCCGCCCTGCACCGGGCGGGGCTGGCCAACCAGCCCACCAGCGTCGCCGCCGACGACGGCCTCGCCCTCACCGGCGTGCGGATCTTCGCCGCCGTGCGCTGCGCCCCGCCGGACAACAAGCCCACCCCGGCCGAGCGGGACACCTGCGCCCCCTGGGTGCACCGGGAGGTGGCCCTGATCCGGCCCACCCTGCGGGTGGTCGTCGCCCTGGGCGCGTTCGCCTGGGCGGCGTGGTGGCCGGTGCTACGCCAGGTGTACGGCGTCCGACCGCCCAGCCCGCGACCGGTCTTCGGCCATGGGGCACACTGGTCCGGGTCGGCCGCTCCCGATCTGCTCGGTTGCTACCACGTCAGCCAGCAGAACACCTTCACCGGGCGGTTGACCACACAGATGCTGGACGACGTGTTCGCCCGGGCGAAACAGCTCGCGGGGGTGGACTGAGCAGCGTGGGGCGGTGGCGATGGACCTCGGCGTACTGCGCAGGTGGTGGCCCGTCGCCCTGGTGACGCTGCTGCTGCTCGCCGCCGCGCTCGCCGCCGGGCACTCCTCGATCGGCGCGAGCCGTATCCCGCCGGCCGCCGACAACATCCCGTACGTGCCGGATTACCCGTCCGCCGAGCCGGCCGCGTCGATCCCGATCGAGCCCCGTGCCGACGCCGAGCAGACCCGGGCGAGTGTTCCGCAGTGGATCGCCACGGCGGCGATCGGCCTGCTCGGGCTGGCGATCCTGGCCGCCGTGGGCTACCTGGCCTGGACGCTGCTGCGCGGCGCGCTGCGCCGGACCACCCGGGCGGTGCCCGCCGCGCGGGCCCGGCGTACCGCCGAGGGGACCGCCCGGGAGGTGGTGGCCGCGCTCGACGCCGGCCTGGAGGAGTTGGACGACGCCGACACCGACCCGCGTACCGCCGTCATCGCCTGCTGGGTGCGGCTGGAGGAGGCCGCCACCGAGGCCGGTGTGCCGAGGCTTACCGGGGACACCCCGACCGACCTGGTCACCCGGTTGTTGCGGGGAGACCCGGCCGCCGGGGTGCCCGCCATCGCCAGCGCCGACGTGCTGGACGGCTTCGCCCACGTCTACCGCGAGGCCCGCTACGCCACCCGCAGCGTCGACGCCCGGATGCGGGACCAGGCCCGGGGGGCGCTGCGCCGGCTGCGTGGCGAACTCACCGCCCTGGCCGACCCGCAGGTGCCGGCGTGACCGCCCGCCAGCACACCGCACCCGGTGGGGTGCCGGCGTGACCGCCCGCGACCCGTCCGGCGGGGTGTCGGGGTGAGCGAGTCGACCGGTCTGGACGACCTGTTCCGTTTCGAGGAGGAGCCGTCGGCCCGGTCCGGCCGGGCCCGGGGCGGGCGCGTGCGCTGGCTGTTCCGGCTGCTCCTGACCACCGCCGGGGTGACCGCCGTGGTCCTGGTCGGCCTGCGCGCGGTCGGTCTGCAACTGTCGATCGGCATCGTGGTGGCGGGGGTGCTGGCGGTGCTCACCGTCCGTCGGGTCACCGCCGCGCTGGCCCCGCCGCCCCCGCCCCGCAGCGGGGCCCGGACCCCGGCCGGTGAGGAGCCGGGCGCCTACAACTGGGCGGCCCGGGACGCGCTGCGGGCCGCGATCAACGGCTGGGAACGACCGCTGGACTGGTCGTCGGGCAACCAGGAGCGGTTCACCGAGCGGATCCTGCCCCGTCTCGGCGAGCTGGCCGACGAGCGGCTGCGCCAACGCCACGGCCTGACCAGGGAAGCCGACCCGACCCGGGCCCGGGCCCTGCTCGGGGACCCGCTGTGGAGTTTCCTCGAGACCCCCTCCCGCCGTCCCCCGTCGCCGCGCGACCTCGCGGCGATCGTCGCCGAACTGGAGAAGATCTGATGAACGACGTGGACCGCAGCATTCCCGCCACGGAGGTCGGCCACCTGGCCCGGGCGGTGCTGGACGCGGTCGGCACGGTCGTGGTCGGCAAGCGGGAGTCCCTGGAACTGGTCCTCGCCGGCATCCTGGCCGGCGGGCACGTGCTGCTGGAGGATCTGCCCGGCCTGGGCAAGACACTGACCGCCCGTTCCTTCGCCCAGGCCCTCGGGTTGGACTTCCGCCGGCTCCAGTTCACCCCCGACCTGCTGCCCGCCGACGTCACCGGCTCGTTCCTCTACGACCAGCGCACCGGCGACTTCTCCTTCCGGGCCGGTCCGCTCTTCACCAACCTGCTGCTCGCCGACGAGATCAACCGGACCCCGCCGAAGACCCAGTCGGCGCTGCTGGAGGCGATGCAGGAGAAGCAGGTCTCCGTCGAGGGCGTCACCTACCGGCTCGACGAGCCGTTCCACGTCCTGGCCACCGCCAACCCGATCGAGTACGAGGGGACGTACCCGCTGCCCGAGGCGCAGCTCGACCGGTTCCTGCTGCGGGTGTCGTTCGGTTACCCGCAGCGCGACGAGGAGTGGGAGGTGCTGCGCCGCCGGATGGACCGCCGCCGCGAGGAGGCGCAGATCGAGCCGGTGGTCGACGCCGCAACCCTGCGGGCCATGCAGGCCGCGTTGGAGGACGTGGTGGTGGAGGACTCCGTCGGCAAGTACATCGTGGACCTCACCGCGGCCACCCGGGAACACCCGTCGGTGCTGGTCGGGGCGTCCCCCCGGGGTTCGCTGGCGTTGCTGCTGCTGGCCCGGGTCCGGGCCGTCTTCGCCGGCCGGGACTACGTGGTGCCGGAGGACGTGAAGGAGGTGGCCGCCCCCGCGCTGGCGCACCGGATCACGTTGCGTCCGGAGATGTGGCTGCGCCGGGTAGACCCGTCGTTCGTGGTCGGCGAGGTGCTGGAGCAGACCCCGGCCCCGGCCAGTGGGGCGCTGCCCAGCTACGCGGCCGGCCGGGCCGGGCGCTGATCGTCGTGCCGGACCGTCAGGAGCCGACGGCGGGCTGGTCGCCCACCTGGGCGCTCGGCCGGGCGGTGCTGCTCACCGGGCTGCTGCTGATCGCCGCGGTGCTGCTCGGCCGGGTCGACCTGGTCGTGCTGGCCACCCCGTTCGCGCTCGGCACCGCGTACGCGTTGCGTCGCCGGCCCTCCGCCGCCCCACAGTTGGAGATCATCGCCGAGGACGCCCAGCTGGTAGAGGGCGGTGACCTGGTCGGCGCGGTGGCGGTGGGCAACCCGGACACCGTGCCGTACGACGTGGTGGTGGTCCGGACCCGCGTCTCGCCGTGGCTGTCGGTGCGGCGGGTCGGTTTTGGCGGCATCGAGCTGGATGTCAGCCGCTCCGGCGGCATGGACCGGCCCTTCGTGACGGCGTTGTCCACCGGCACCGCCGTCGACCTGGAACTGTCCGGCACCGCGCTGCGGTGGGGCCGGCACCCGGTCGGCCCGGCCGGTGCCCGGGCCGCCGCCGCCGACGGGCTGCTGATCTCCCGTGCGGTGCTCACCGAACCGGTGCGGATGCGGGTCTACCCGAAGACCGAGCCGTTCTCCGCGGTGGAGGCGATGCCCCGGGCCGCCGGGCTGGTCGGCGCGCACCACTCGCGCCGGCCGGGGGAGGGCGGGGAACTGGCCGGGGTACGGGTCTTCGGGCCGGGGGACCGGCTGCGCCGCATCGACTGGCGGGTGTCGCTGCGGACCCGGCAACTGCACGTGGCGTCGACCCTGTCCGACCGGGACGCCGAGGTGGTCGTCCTGCTCGACGTGCTGGCCGAGGCGGGGCGGTCCGGCGGGGTGGCCGGAGCGGCATCCGTGCTGGACACCACCGTCCGGGCTGCCGCCGCGATCGCCGAGCACTACCTGCACCGGGGCGACCGGGTGGCCCTGCTGGAGTACGGCCCGGCAGCGCGCCGGCTGCGCCCGGCGACCGGCCGCCGGCAGTACCTGACCGTGCTGGAGTGGCTGCTCGACGTGCACGCCGAGTCCTCCCCACACGAGCCGTACGACCAGGTGTTCGGGCCGCAGGTGCTCTCCGCCGACGCGCTGGTGGTGGTGCTCACCCCGCTGCTCGACGAGCGGTCCGCGCAGATGTTGGCCCGGCTGGCCCGGGGCGGACGGTTCGTGGTGGCGGTGGACACCCTGCCGACCGACCTGGCCCCACCCGGCGACCGGGGCTGGGCACCCGTGGCATACCGGCTGTGGCGGCTGGACCGGGACACGATGATCGCCCAGCTCCGGGAGCACGGCGTGCCGGTGGTGGGCTGGGCCGGCGCGGGCAGCCTGGACCAGGTGCTGCGGGACGTCGCCCGGCTGGCCACCGCCCCCCGGGTGGGTGGCCGGTGAGCCCGGTGGACGCGGCCCGGGAGCGGGTCCGGGCGGCCCGCACGGCGGTGCGTCGGGTGGCGCTGCTGCCGTTGCTGGTGCGCGGGGCGGTCTTCCTGGTGGTGCTGGCCGGCCTGCTGCTGGCGTACCCGGTGGAGCTGTTCCAGGCCCGGTCGCTGCTCGCGCTGACGGTGGTGGCGGTGCTGCCGGCGGTGGCCCCGCGCCGGGTCTGGCCGACCTTCGCCGCGCTGGTCACGGTCGCCGGCTGGGTGTTCGCCTCGGCCGGTTACGACCGCCCGATCGCGTTGTGGCGGTTGCTGGCGGTGGCGACCCTGCTCTACCTCGGGCACACCCTCTGCGCCCTGGTGGCCGTGTTGCCCTACGACGGGGTGACCGACCCGAACGTGGTGCTGCGCTGGCTCACCCGGGCCGGCGCGGTGGTGCTGGCCTCCGCGGTGATCGGTGTGTTGCTGACCCGGGCGGGGCAACTCGGCCCGGATGACGGTTTCCAGACCGCCACGGTGGTCGGACTGCTGGTGGCGGTGGGTCTGAGCGGGCTGCTGGGTTGGCTGCTGCGCCGCAGATAGCGCGACGTTGCGCAGCTCACAGGTGTTGTGCTCCGTCACAGATGGGGGTCTCGAGGGGTATTACCGCAGCCGCCCGGGGAAAGATGGATACGTGAATCCGAAGCGGATCCTTGTCGTGGGTGCCGGGCACGTGGGCCTGTACGCCGCTCTGCGCCTGTCCAAGAAGCTGAGCTCCCGTGAGGCCGAGGTCGTCGTCGTCGACCCGCAGCCGCACATGACCTACCAGCCGTTCCTGCCCGAGGCGGCGGCCGGCAACATCTCGCCCCGGCACTCCGTGGTGCCGCTGCGGCGCGAGTTGCGCAAGTGCAAGGTGGTCGCTGGCGCGGTGACCCGGATCGACCACAGCCGCAAGACCGCGGTGGTGCAGCCGATCTCCGGCCCGACCCGGGAGATCCCCTACGACCACGTGGTCGTCGCCCCCGGCTCGGTGTCCCGCACCCTGCCGATCCCCGGCCTGCACGAGCACGGGATCGGCTTCAAGACCATCGGTGAGGCCATCTACCTGCGCAACCACGTGCTGGACCGGCTCGACGTGGCCGCCGCCACGCCGGATCCCGACGTCCGTCGCTCCGCGTTGACCTTCACCTTCGTCGGCGGCGGCTACGCCGGCATCGAGGCGTTGGCCGAGATGGAGGACATGGCCCGGGACGCGCTGCGCTACTACCCCGAGCTGGAACCGGACGACATGCGCTGGGTGCTGGTCGAGGCGACCCAGCGGGTGCTGCCCGAGGTCGACCGGGACATGGGCGCCTACACGGTGCAGCAGTTGCTCAAGCGGAACATGGACATCCGGTTGGACACCCGGCTGGAGTCCTGCGTCGATGGTGTGGTGAAGCTCTCCGACGGTGACAGCTTCCGCTCCGACACCATCGTCTGGACGGCCGGGGTGAAGCCGTCGCCGATGCTGGACCGCACCGACTTCCCCCGCGACGAGCGGCGGCGGGTCACCTGCCTGCCCACCCTCCAGGTCGTCGACGGCGACCGGGTGGTCGAGGGGGCGTGGAGCGCCGGAGACTGCGCGGCCGTCCCGGACCTCACCAAGGAGCCGGGCAACTACTGCTCGCCGAGCGCCCAGCACGCGGTCCGGCAGGCCGCCCGGATGGCCGACAACATCGCCCTGGTGGTCCGGGGCCGGCCGCCTGTCGACTACAAGCACAAGCACGCCGGCAGCGTGGCCAGCCTCGGCCTGCACAAGGGCGTCGCCCAGGTGTACGGCATCAAGATGACGGGCTGGCCGGCCTGGTTCATGCACCGGACGTACCACATGAGCCGGATCCCGTCGTTCAACCGCAAGGTCCGGGTCGTGGTCGACTGGTCGCTGGCCTTCTTCCTCAAGCGTGAGGTGGTCGCGCTCGGTCAGCTGCACGATCCGCGGGAGGAGTTCGCGGAGGCGTCGCAGCCGATCCCGATCACCAGCCGGGCGGCCTGACCTTCGCTCCGACACCGGACGCCCCTGCCCGCTCCGACAGAACGCCCCTGCCCGCCGGAGCGGGCAGGGGCGTTCGCGTCGCCGGGTACGCCGGGGCGACACGGACCGGTTACCGTGGGACTGCACCGCCGCGCATCGACGCGACGCGCTTTCGCCCGGGTGGTGGAACGGCAGACACGGCCGCCTTAAAAGCGGCTGCCGCAAGGCGTGCGGGTTCGAGACCCGCCCCGGGCACCACACACTCTCAGCTTTCCCACAGCGTCCCGGCCGTACCGGCTGCCACCGGGCCGTTTACCCTGGGAGTGCACGTTTGCGTGCGACTGACCCCCTGAGGGAGGCCTGAGACAGTGAAGACCTCGAACCCGGTGCTCGCCCGGCTCGGCCAGGCGGCCGAGCGGGAGCGCTCCGCCGGGTACGCCCAGCCCGGGCCGTACGGTTACGGACAGCCCGGCGTTCCCCAGCAGTACCCGGGTCAGCCCGGTTCCCCGGTCGCCCCGAAGGTGTCCGGCACGATGACCCTCGACGACGTCGTCGTCAAGACCGTCACGCTCCTGGCGATCCTCGGCGTCTCCGCCGCCGCCGCCTGGATCCTGGTGCCGGATTCGGTGCTCGGCGTCGCCTGGATCGGCGCCGCGATGGTCGGCCTGGTCCTCGGGCTGATCATCTCGTTCTCCCGGGTCGCCAACCCGGCGCTGGTCGTCGCGTACGCGATCGTCGAGGGCGCGTTCGTCGGCCTGGTCAGCAAGGTCTACGAAACGGCCTACCAGGGCATCGTGCTCCAGGCCGTGGTCGCCACCTTCGGCGTCTTCTTCGTGATGACCATCCTCTACAAGGCGCGCGTCATCCGGGCCACCCCCAAGTTCGTCAAGGGCATGATCGCCGTGATGGCGGGCCTGTTCGCCGTCATGCTGATCAACCTGGTGCTCGCGCTGTTCGGCGTGAACACCGGCCTGCGCGACGGCAGCCCGCTGGCCATCGGCTTCAGCCTGGTCTGCATCGTGGTCGCCTCGCTGAGCTTCGTGCTCAGCTTCAAGGAGGTCGAGGACGGTGTCCGGATGGGGCTGCCGGCCCGCTACTCCTGGACGGCCGCGTTCGGCATCGTGGTCAGCCTCGTCTGGCTCTACCTGGAGATGCTCCGTCTGATCAGCTACTTCCAGGGTGACGACTGACGCTTTCGCACCCGACGCCCGCCACCGTGCACCCTGCGGCGGCGGGCGTCGTCGTCTACGCACCCCGACCGGGGTGCGTAGACTCGCCGACGATGAGCGCAGCGGAGTTGGGCCGGGCGGTGGACCTGCTGGTCCGTCAGGTGGGCCACTGGCAGCAGCCGCGCTGGGCGGCGGTCGCCGAGGGCGGCAACGTGTCCCGGGCCGACCTGGTGCACAAGCTGGTGCAGGAGGTCGCCGACCTGGCGGCCGACGCGGAGGGTGAGCCCCGGCGGGACGTACCCCGGTTGGCGCACCCGATGGCGCTGCCCGACCAGCTCCGGGTGGTCACGGCGGACCTGGTGGCCGCCGGCCCGCCGGAGGCGGTGCTGGCCGGGGCCGCCGCCCTGGTGACGGCGACCCGCGGCGCGTTGTAGGGGCTCAGCTGAGCCGTTCGAGCACCATCGCCATGCCCTGACCGCCGCCGACGCACATGGTCTCCAGGCCGATGGTCTTGTCGTGCCACTGCAGGGCGTTGAGCAGGGTGCCGGTGATCCGGGCGCCGGTCATCCCGAACGGGTGGCCGACGGCGATCGCCCCGCCCATCACGTTGACCTTGTCCTCGGGGATGCCGAGCTGCCGGTACGACGGGATCACCTGGGCGGCGAACGCCTCGTTGATCTCGACCAGGTCGACGTCGTCGACGGTCATCCCGGCCCGGCGCAGCGCCTGCCGGGACGCCTCGACCGGGCCGAGGCCCATGATCTCCGGCGACAGGGCGGTGACGCCGGTGGAGACGATCCGGGCCAGCGGGGTCAGCCCCAGCTCGTCGGCCCGCTGGGCGCTCATCACCACCACGGCGGCGGCCCCGTCGTTGAGCGGGCAGCAGTTGCCGGCGGTGATCCGGCCGTCCGGGCGGAAGACCGGCTTCAGCCCGGCCACCGCCTCCAGGGTGACCCCGGCGCGCGGGCCGTCGTCGGTGTCGACCACGCTGCCGTCGGGGGTGGTGACCGGGGTGATCTCGCGGGCCCAGAAGCCGTCGGCGATGGCCTTCTCGGCGAGGTTCTGGCTGCGGACGCCGAACGCGTCCATCTCCTCCCGGGTGACGTCGTACACCTGGGCCAGGTTCTCCGCCGTCTGCCCCATCGCCAGGTAGATGTCGGGGAGCTGCCCGGCGTCGCGCGGGTCGGTCCACACCTCGGCGTCGCCCTGCGCGCGGGCCACCGACCGCTGCCGGGCCTCGGCGAAGCGCGGGTTCTCCCAGCCACCGCCGACCAGCGCCTGCGCCTCGGGTGGCAGGGTGTCGGAGTTGCCCCGGGCGTACCGGGAGACCATCTCGACCCCGGCGGAGACGAAGGCGTCGCCCTCACCGGCCCGGATCGCGTGCATCGCCATCCGGGTGGTCTGCAACGACGACGCGCAGTAGCGGGTGAGGGTGGCACCGGGCAGCCCGTCCAGGCCCATCAGGGTGGCGACCACCCGGGCCAGGTTGAAGCCCTGCTCGCCGCCGGGCAGCCCGCACCCGAGGTAGAGGTCGTCGATGGTGGTCGGGTCGAGCCCGGGAACCTTGTCCAGCGCGGCCTGGACGATGGTGGCGGCGAGGTCGTCCGGGCGGACCTCGCGCAGCGAACCCTTGAACGCGCGGCCGATGGGGGACCGGGCGGTGGCGACGATGACGGCGTCGCGGGACGACTCAATCGGCATGAACCAACGTTAACTTGACGGTAACTTGGCGCGGAAGCAGCCCCACCAGCGGGAAATGTCACCCGGGCGGTACGCCGGCGGCGGCGTCGACCCCGCCGGCAGCCCGGACCCGCCGGCCCCGGGCCACGCCGGCCGGGGTAAGCCGGACCGCCGGGGCACGCCGGACCGCCGGGGCACGCCCGGCCGCCGGGCGGGTACGCCGGACCGTCGGGCCGGGTCCGGGGCCGGTCAGTGCCGGGAGGCGACGTTCGCGGCGGCGACCACCGCCGGCAGCAGGGCGTGCGCCCACACCCGGTAACCGTCGGCGGACGGGTGGAAGCCGTCGTGACACAGCGTCCCGGCGTCGGCCCGGAACACCGGCCCGGTCTCCGTACCCAGGTCGACGACCGTGCCCCCGGCGTCCAGCACGGCGGCGGTCTGTGCCCTCGCGACCCGCCGGCCCGACCACCCGATCACCTGCCGCAGCGGCGGGGCCACCGCGCGCACCGCCCCCAGGTCCGGGCAGGTGCCGACGACGACCTCGACCCGGGCCTCCCGCAGCCGGCGCACCGCCGAGGCGAGGTACGCCGCCGCCTCCAACGGCCGGCTCATCGCCGTGGCGTCGTTCGCCCCGATCAGCACCACCGCCACGTCCGGCCGGTCCCCGAGCAGCGCCCGCGCCACCTGGGTGGACAGATCGGTGGAGCGGGAGCCGGAGACCCCCACGCTGGACAGGTGCACCCGACGACCGGTCGGCCCCTCGGCCAGCAGGTGGGCGAGTTGACCGCCGACCGTCTCGTCGAAGCGGCCCACCCCGACACCGAGCGCCGAGGAGTCCCCGAGCAGCACCAGCCGCAGCGGTGGGGCACCGGCCCGGCCGACCGTGGCCCGCAGCGCCAGGCCCAGTTCGGGCTGGGCGTAGTCGCGGTTGCGGGCCGCCACCGCCTGGCCGGCGAGCACCGCCGCCCCGCCGATCGTCCCGGCGACCAGGGAGACCGCCGCGGCCTTACCGAGGCGTACGGCGAGCTCGCCGCCCACGGACCGGCCGGTCATGGCGTCACCGTCGGCAGGTGCACGTCGATGCCGACCGGCGCGGCGTGGCATTCGTGGCACCCGGTGGTTCGCTCGCTGTGCTCGCTCATGCCAGTTCCTCCAGTTGGGGTGAGTCGGCGGCGGCACCGGACTGCGGCACCGCGCCGACGCCGAAGAAGGCCCGCCGCCGCAGTTGCGCCCAGCGGCCGGCGGGGCCGCGCTCCCGACCCCGGACCTGCGCGCCGCTGACCTCCGTGCCGGCGTGCCGGGCTGCTTCCTGGGCGGCCTCGGGCAGCGACCGCACGCCGTCGCTCCGGCCCGGGGCGGGTCGGCGTTCCCCGCCGCCGAGCGCCGACAGTACGGTCGGCAGGAGCGCGGCGGCGGCCATCGCGTACCCCTCGGCGGACGGGTGGAACCGGTCCGAGGCGAACATCCGGGTCGGTTCGGCGGAGAACCGGGGGCCGAGCAGGTCACCGAGGGAGACCGTCCAGCCGCCCGCCTCGACCACCGCGACCGTCTGGGCGGCGGCGAGCTGCCGGCTCCACCGGCGGGCCAACCAGCGCAGCGGGGGTTGGATCGGCTGGATCGCGCCCAGGTCGGGGCAGGTCCCGACGACCACCTCGCAGCCGGCGGCGCGCAGCGCGCGGACCGCGTCGACCAGGTGCCGGACCGCCACGGAGTATGGCGACCGGTTGGTGACGTCGTTGCCGCCGACCATGATCACCGCGATGTCCGGCGCGCATTCCAGGGCGGCCTCGACCTGCGGCCGGAGCCCGGCGGAGAGCGCGCCGACCACGGCGAAGCGGTGCACCCGTACGGCCCGGTGCAGTCGCCGGGACAGCCCGGTGGCCAGCAGCGAACCCAGGGTCTCCCGCCGCCGCAGCACCCCGTAACTGGCGGCGGAGGAGTCGCCGAGGATCACCATGGTCAGCGGTGTCCCGGGGATCTTGGCGCCGTAGACGCCGTCGCAGCGCGGCGGTGGGGCCTGCGCCATCGGGATGGTGCGTCGGGCCTGCCGCGCCTGGCCGAGCAGCACCCCGCCGGTCGCGGCGACGGCCGCCGCGGTGGCGCCCGTGCCGATCGCCGCCAGCCGGGCGACCTGTCGGGCGCGATGCCAGCGCGGAACCACCGGTACGACGGAACCAGCCACCCCCATACAGCGACATTATCGCGCCGCGACGGCCCCCCGCTTCCGTCGGGACGGTCGGTTTCCCGGCTGGGCCGCGACGATTCTGGGTACCTGATCCGGTG
Source organism: Micromonospora sp. NPDC049081 (assembly GCF_040648835.1). Classification (NCBI taxonomy): domain Bacteria; kingdom Bacillati; phylum Actinomycetota; class Actinomycetes; order Micromonosporales; family Micromonosporaceae; genus Micromonospora; species Micromonospora sp. NPDC049081. The sequence continues at coordinate 168,840 of NZ_JBEZEK010000011.1, forward strand.
GCGGGGCCCACCTGCGGTCGCCCCGCCGCAGGTGGCGACGGCTTGCGCCGGACAGTCACGCTGGTCGGTGGAGAGGGGCTGGATGAGATGGGTAGGACATTGAAGCGGACCGCGGCCTTCACGGCGTTGGCCCGGTCGCTGGCGGCGGGTGCCCGGGGTGGCCCGTCGTTGGGCGCCCGGCTGGCGGCGCTGCCGCGGATGATCCGGGCGACCGCCCGGGGCGAGTACGACGGCGGGCTGCGGCTGGCGATGATGACGGCGGCGACGGTCTACGTCGTGTCGCCTGTCGACCTGGTGCCGGAGCTGTTCCTGACCGTGCTCGGTCTGGTGGACGACGCCGTGATGGTCACCTGGCTGGCCGGCAGCGTGCTGTCGGAGACCGAGCGCTTCCTGGAGTGGGAGGCGCGTCGGGCCTCCGTCATCCCCGGTCATGTGACGCTCTGAGGGCACGTACCCTGAGCGACGAAGGACCGTCTGCCAGGCCGCCGTCGCCGGCGCCGCAACGAAGGGCACAACGAGGTGCAGTACTACGACAACGTCGTCGACCTGATCGGCAACACCCCGCTGGTACGACTGCGCAACGTCACCGAGGGCATCAGCGCGACCGTGCTGGCGAAGGTGGAATACCTCAACCCCGGCGGCTCGGTCAAGGACCGGATCGCGCTGCGGATGGTGGAGGACGCCGAGGCTGCCGGACTGCTCAGGCCCGGTGGCACCATCGTCGAGCCGACCAGCGGCAACACCGGTGTCGGGCTGGCCCTGGTGGCCCAGCTCAAGGGCTACCACTGCGTCTTCGTCTGCCCCGACAAGGTCAGCCAGGACAAGCAGGACGTGCTGCGCGCGTACGGGGCGGAGGTGGTGGTCTGCCCGACCGCCGTCGCCCCGGAGGACCCCCGCTCCTACTACAACGTCTCCGACCGGCTGGCCCGGGAGATCCCCGGCGCGTGGAAGCCCGACCAGTACAGCAACCCGGCCAACCCGCGCTCGCACTACGAGACCACCGGTCCGGAGCTGTGGAAGCAGACCGGGGGCGGGCTCACCCACTTCGTCACCGGGGTCGGCACCGGCGGCACCATCACCGGCATCGGGCGTTACCTCAAGGAGGCGTCCGAGGGGCGGGTCAGGGTGATCGGGGCGGACCCGGAGGGCTCGGTCTACTCCGGGGGCACCGGCCGGCCGTACCTGGTCGAGGGTGTCGGTGAGGACTTCTGGCCGGCGACGTACGACCGGGAGGTCGCCGACGAGATCATCGAGGTGTCCGACAAGGCGTCCTTCGAGATGACCCGGCGGCTGGCCCGCGAGGAGGGGCTGCTCGTCGGCGGCTCCTGCGGGATGGCCGTGGTGGCGGCGCTGGAGGTGGCCCGTGCCGCCGGCCCGGACGACGTGGTCGTGGTGCTGCTGCCGGACAGCGGCAAGGGCTACCTGTCCAAGATTTTCAACGACCGGTGGATGGCCCGGTACGGCTTCCTCGACCACCCCGGCACCGAGCCGACCGTCGCCGACGCGCTGGCCGGTAAGCCGGGTGGCCTGCCCGAACTGGTGCACGTCCACCCGACCGAGACGGTCCGCGACGCCATCGACTACATGCGTGAGTACGGCGTCTCCCAGCTCCCGGTGCTCAAGGCCGAGCCGCCGGTGGTCACCGGCGAGGTGGCCGGCTCGATCGCCGAGCGGGACCTGCTGGACGCCCTGTTCACCGGTCAGGCCCACCTGCACGACACCATCGAGCGGCACATGGGTGACCCGCTGCCGATGGTCGGTGGCGGTCAGCCGGTGAGCGAGGCGGTGGGCCTGCTGGAGAAGTCCGATGCGGCGTTGGTGCTGGTCGACGGCAAGCCCAAGGGCGTGCTGACCCGTCAGGACCTGCTCGCTCACCTCGGCGCACGCTGATCCGACGCCGCTGCGGGGCCCCTTCCGACGGGAGGGGCCCCGCAGCGTGTCCGGGCCGGGTCGCCGTGGGGGCGACCATTCACAGCACGGGCACAGGGGCAGCACAGAGGGCATCCGAGCAGCCTCCCTACGGTCGGGGTGAGCCGAGAGGCACCGACCACGGGAGGAACGACATGCGACACGACCTGGACCACCACGAGGGGCAGCGGGTCAGCCGTCGGCGGCTGATCGCGGGGGTCGGCTCGATCGGGTTGGCCGGCCTGCTCGCGGCCTGCGGCCGGGATAGCGGCACGGTCACCACGTCGACCGGCCAGACCGTGTCCCCCCAGGCGACCGCCAGCACGTCGGCCGACCTGGCCGCGCTGTTCGGCGCGGCGAACACCTGCACGTTGACCGCGAGCACCACGCAGGGCCCGTACTACTTCGACGCCGACAAGATCCGCAACGACATCCGGGAGGACCGGGCGGGCACCCGGCTGCGGGTGGCGATCCGGGTGCAGGACAGCGAGCAGTGCGGACCGTTGGCCAACGCCGTCGTGGAGATCTGGCACTGTGACGCGGCCGGCCTCTACTCGGGGGCCGAGGCCCAGTCGTCCGGGGCCTCGGGCGGCGGCGCTGCGCCCGGCGGCAATCCGCCCGGCGGCGCGTCGGGTGGCACCCCGCCCACCGGCACCCCGCCAGGCGGTGGGGCGGCCCCGGGTGGCGGCGGCGCGGGGTCGGCGGCGGACCTGACGCCGACCGACGACAAGCGCTACCTGCGCGGCGCCCAGGTCACCAACGCCGACGGGATCGTCGAGTTCACCACCATCTGGCCGGGCTGGTACCGGGGCCGCACCACGCACATCCACGCGATGGTGCACCTGGGCGACGACCGGGTGCTCACCACCCAGATGATGTTCGACGAGGCGCTCAACACCCGGGTGTACGCCGACGCGCCGTACGCCGCGCACACCGGGCGGGACACCTTCAACGACAACGACAACATCTTTGCCGAGAGCATGCTGATGAAGGTGGTCGAGGACGGCGACGGGTATCTATCGGTGATCAACTTCTCGGTCGACGCGGACCAGGACGGCACCTGACGGTCAGCAGCCGGGCAGCTGCCGGGCGTAGCGCAGCTGCGGGGTGCGGGCGGGGCCGATCCGTTCCTCCCGACGATCGCCGGTGGCCCGCCAGCCGCCGCGCTCGTAGAAGTGCCGGGCCGCGGCGTTGCTCTCCAGCACCCACAGCACCGCCCGCCGCCAGCCCCGGGCCCGCATGGTGTCCAACGCGTCCACCATCAGCGCCCGGCCGGTGCCCCGGCCCCGCTCGGCCGGGTCGAGGTGGATGGCGTTGAGCAGCCCGGTCGCCGGGTCGCCCCCGTCGTCGGGGCCGAGGTAGCTGAACCCGACCAGCCGGCCGTCCCGCTCGGCCACGGTCATCAGGTGCTCGTCGCGTTCCCACGTCCACCGCTCGACCCAGTACGCCCCCATCGCCTCGGGCGTCGGGTCGGCCAACGCCTCGGGCGGCAGGAACGACGAGTAGGCCGCGATCCGGGACCGCTGGTGCAGGGCGCCCACCGGCACCAGGTCGTCGGCGACGGCGGGACGGAGCGTGACGGTCACCCGGCCGAGGCTACCCGCCGGGGCGGGACCGGCACGGTGGTCAGGTCCTCGGCGATCACCAGTTCCCCGGTGAAGTGCTCGCGGGCCTCGTCGTGGAAGCGGCGCGGGTCGGCGTACCGCTGGGAGAAGTGGGTGAGCACCAGGGTGCGTACCCCGGACTCGGTGGCGACCCGGGCGGCCTGGCCGGCGGTCAGGTGGCCGACCTCGGCGGCGAGCGCGGCCTCCGACGCCAGGAACGTCGACTCGATGACCAGCAGGTCGGCGTGTTCGGCGAGGGCGTACACCCCGTCGCAGAGACCGGTGTCCATCACGAAGGCGAACCGCTGCCCCGGCCGGACCACGCTCACCTCGTCCCGGGTGACGCGGCGTCCGCCGACGTCCAGGTGCCCGACGCGCAGCAGCTCGCCGACCGCCGGCCCACCGATGCCGTACGCGGACAGCCGCTCCGGCAGCATCCGGCAGCCGTCCGGCTCGACCAGCCGGTAGCCGTACGTCTCGACGGGGTGCCGCAGCCGGCGGGCCTCCAGCGTGCCGACGCCCAGGGTGATCCGTTGCCCGTCGGCGGTGATCGGCTCGACGGCCAGCTCGGCGGTCTCGTGGAAGCTGCTGGCGTGCCGCAACCGGGCGAAGTATTCCGCGCCTCCGGCGGGGAAGTGCACCGCCACCGGGTGCGGTACCCGGTCGAGGGAGAGCCGTTGGATGGTGCCGGGCAGGCCGAGGCAGTGGTCGCCGTGGAAGTGGGTGACGCAGATCCGGGTGAGGTCGGTGGCGGTGACCCCGGTGTGCAGGAGTTGGCGCTGGCTGCCCTCGCCCGGGTCGAAGAGGATCACCTCGTCGTCCCAGCGCAGCACGTAGCCGTTGTGGTTGCGCAGCCGGGTGGGGGTCTGGCTGGCCGTGCCGAGCACCGTCAGCTCGCGCATGGACACCGCCGGCCTCCTCCGGAGACGAAGCGACCCCCGGGGCTTCCGTGCTCGCGCACGGGCCGACTGGACTGGGTCGGCACCCCGGGGGTCGGGTGGCTGTCGTGGTTTCGCCGCACCGCTGCCACACGGTCTCGACGATCATGCTTGGTCGTTCACTGTCGAGGACAGCGGCTAGCGGACAGCCACCTCACGAGTCCGATTGCTATACAAGTCTGGACCACCTCCTTTCCCGTGTACCGCCACGCTACCCACTGCACCCCGGGTGTCGGTAGTGATTTTTTGCGCGATCCCGCAGACGGCGTCATGCCGGCCGGGGAGGGTCGTCGGCCGGCGACTTTTGCTCAATTCGGCGAAAGTTCGTGCTCGTCTGGCCTATCTTTCGCCTGAAGTGAGCATTACTCTCTGCCCCACAGTGGCCACGTCACGCCGCTGCCGCCCGAGTCGTCCCCTCGGTCGCTCCCCCCGTGAGGTGAACCATGCCCGTTTCGTCCACCACCCGCAGGAACACCCGACGATGTCTCACCCTCGGCCTGGTCGGTGCGCTGGCCGTCGCCACCGGCCCGGTCCACCCGGCGACCGCAGCCGCCCCGACCACGCCCCGGCCGTCCACCGCCACCGGCGCGACCGTGGCGAACCCGGTGGTCGCCGGGCCGATCGCCCGGACCACCCCGGTCGGCGACCCCGGCCACGGCTACCCGTTCCTCGCCACCGACGTCAACCTGGCCGCCGCCGGCTACGTCGAGGAGGAGTTCTTCCTCTTCGGCACCGCCACCCGGTACGCCGTGCAGGGCACCCAGAACGCGACCACCCTCGGCACCGACCAGCCGTACGGCACCCGGCTGGTGGTCCGCCGGCCGGCCAACACCACGAAGTTCAACGGTGTCGTCATCGCCGAGTGGAACAACGTCAGCAACCAGTGGGACCAGGAGGTCGACTGGTTCCAGTCGCACGAACACCTGATCCGCTCCGGCTACGCCTGGGTCGGGGTCTCCGCCCAGCGGGCCGGGCTGCACTCCGCCACCGGGCTCAAGGCGTGGAGCCCCACCCGGTACGGCCCCCTGGACGTCACCGTCGGCGGCACCGTCACCGACGACAGCCTCTCGTACGACATCTTCAGCCAGGCGGTGAAGGCGGTCCGCAACCCGACCGGCGTCGACCCGCTGGGCAAGCTGCCCGCCCCGCAGTACGTGATCGCCACCGGCCACTCGCAGTCGGCCGGCCGCCTCGCCAACTACTACAACGGCGTCCAGCAGTCGGCGAACGTCCTCGACGCGGTCGTCCTGCACGGCGGTGGCGGGGTGTTGCGCACCGACCTGACCACACCGGTGTTCCGGATCAACTCCGAGGGGGACGTGGCCAGCGGCATCCTGCCCGCGGCGGCCCGCGCCCAGGCCGACTCGCCCGTCCTGCGCTCCTGGGAGGTGGCCGGCGCGTCGCACGGCGACTGGAAGCTGATCACCGACTACGGGCCGCTGCGCAAGCGGGACATCGGCAGCTACCCGGGCGGCTACCCGGGCGAACCGCAGACCTGCACGCTGCCCTCGCTGTCGCGCGTCCCGCAGCACATGGTGCAGAACGCCGTCTACGACCACACCGTCGCCTGGGTCGCCCGGCAGGTGGCCCCGCCGAGCGCCCCGCCGATCCAGACGACCACCACGACCCCGCCGGCCATCGCCCGCGACGACCTAGGGCTCGCCCTCGGCGGCATCCGGCTCGCCCAGCACCAGGTGCCGCTGCGGGTCAACAGCGGCAGCAACACCGGACCCGGCTTCTGCTTCCTCGACGGCAGTTCGGTGCCGCTGACCGACGCGCAACTCGCCACCCGCTACCCGACCGTCGGGTCGTACGTGGACGCCAGCGTCGCGGCCACCCTCGCCGCCGCCGACGCCGGTTACCTGCCGGCGTCGTTCACCCGCGACCCCGCCTGGTACTCCGACCTGCGGTACCTGATCGCGGAGTACGTCGCCGCCGGCCGGATCACCGAGTACGTGGCGGCCCGGCTGACCGACCGGCTCCAGCGGGCCGAGCAGGCCGGCACCGCCGGCAACGCGGCCCGCGCCGGTGAACTGCTGGCGCAGCTGGCCGACCGGGCGCGGCAGCGGATCACCGGTGACCCGGCAGCCCGGGACGCGGTGCTGCGACCGACCGAGGCGCTGATCGCGCTCCTGCACGCGGCGGACCGCCGCAACCGGTGACCCGGCCGGGGTGGCCGGTGCGAAGGCGTCGGCCACCCGCCGGGGAACGATCGACCCGGCCGGTGGGTGGCGGGCGCGACGCGGGGCGTCGGCCCGCCACCCACCGGCGACGTGACCGCCGGCCGGGCCGGTGGTCAGGGCTGCGCGGAGCCGGTCAGTCGATGCCGATCGGGCCCTCACGAGGGCCGTCCTCGTTGGCCGGCTGCACCGCCAGCGACGGGAAGTCGGCCAGGTCGCCCTCCGGCTCGGCGTCCCACTCGGGAAAGACCAGGTCGCTCTGGAGGTAGAGGCAGAGCAACTGGGTCAGGTGGGCCAGGCCGTCCAGATGGGTGCGCTCGTGGCCGTGGGTGGCGTCCACCCCGAAACCGAGCAGCGCCACCCGGGCGTGCGCGCCCGCCTCGACCGCCGCCGCCACGTCCGAGCGGTAGTAGTCGAAGACGTCGCGGACCAGGTCCACCCCGTGTTCCCGGGCGATGGTGGCCAGGTTGCGGGTCAGGTGGTAGTCGAACGGGCCGACCCCGTCGCCCATCGCCAGGGTCGCCGCGTTCTCCCGGGACTGCTGGCCCGGCGCGACCACCGCCGCGTCCACCGAGACGATCTCGGCGACGTCCGGGTCCAGGCCGTGGCTGGCCCCGTGGCCGATCTCCTCGGTGACGGTGACCAGCAGGTGGGCGGTGACGGTGGGGGTGATGCCGGCGTCCACCACCGCCTTGAACGCGGTCAGCACCGCCGCCACCCCGGCCTTGTCGTCCAGGTGCCGGGACTTCACGTACCCGGACGGGGTGACCATCGGGTTCGGCAGGAACGCCACGAAGTCGCCCGCGTCGATGCCCAGCGCCCGCAGGCCGGCGATGTCCTCGACCGGCTCGTCAACGCGTACCTCGACGTGCTGCCAACCGACGCCCTGCAGGTCGACGTCGTCGTTGTAGCGGTGCCCGCTGGCCTTCAACGGCAACACCTGCCCGGTGACCACCCGGTCCAGGTCGTCGGTGAAGATCCGCACGTGCGCGCCCTCGGCGAACCGGGCCGAGTGGGTGCCGATGGTCTTCAGCTCCAGCCGACCGTTCTCCTTGAGCCGCTTGACCATCCCGCCGATGGTGTCGGTGTGCACCACGATCGCCCGGTCGGCGCCGGTCTGCCGGGGGCCGGGCAGGCAGGCGCTGAGCGCCCCCCGCCGGGTCAGCGTGGACGGGATGCCCAGCGCGGACAGGCGTTCCCCCACGTACTGCTGCACGTGGTCGGTACGCCCCGACGGGCTGGGGATGTCCAGCAACTCCACCAGCACCTGGCGGAGGTAGTCCAGGTCGATCTCCAGGGGCTTGAGGCTCACGCGACCCCTCCGGGCCCGGCCGGGCTCCAGAGGCGCTGCGGGGCCCGGGTGCCCGGGAAGAGCAGGTCCACGAAGCGCTCGGCGGTCGGCTGGGGCTCGTGGTTGGCCAGCCCCGGCCGCTCGTTCGCCTCGATGAACACGTGCTCGGGCTGGTCGGGGGCGGGGACCAGCAGGTCCAGCCCGGTCACCGGGATGTCCAGGGCCCGGCTCGCCGCCACGCAGGCGGTGGCGATCGTCGGGTGCAGTTCGGCCGTCACGTCGTGGATTGTGCCACCGGTGTGGAGGTTCGCCGTCCGGCGCACCGCCAGCACCCGCCCCTCGGGCAGCACGTCGTCCATCCGGTGCCCGGCCTCGGCCACCACCTCGCGGGTCATCTCGTCGACCGGGATGCGGGACTCCCCGCCGGTGGCGGCGGCCCGGCGTCGGCTCTGCCGCTCGATCAGCGCGGTGACGTCGTGCACGCCGTCACCGGTGATCTGCGCCGGTCGACGTACGGCGGCGGCCACCACCTCGTGGTCGATCACGATCACCCGCAGGTCCTCGCCCGCGCGCAGCTCCTCGATCAGCACGTCGGGGCAGAACCGGCGGGCCAGCTCGACGGCCGTGGCCAACGCCTCGGCGGTGCGTACCCCGACGGTGATGCCGTTGCCCTGCTCGCCCCGGGCCGGCTTGACCACCACCGGCCCGACGTCGGTGAGGAAGGCCAGGTCGTCGGCGTCGCCGGTGGCGGTCCGGCCGCGCGGCACCGACAGGCCCGCCTCGGTGAGGATGCGCCGGGTGACCCGCTTGTCGTCGCAGCGGCTCATCGCCACCGCCGAGGTCAGCTCGGACAGCGACTCGCGGGTGACGATCGTCCGGCCGCCGTTGGTCAGCCGCAGCTCACCCCAGTGCGCGTCGGTGACCTCCACCCGGATGCCGCGTCGCATCGCCTCGTCGGCGACGATCCTCGCGTACGGGTTCAGTTCGTCGTAGCCCGCCGGGGTGGCCGGTAGGAACAGCCGTTCGTTGATCGGGTTCTTCCGCTTGACGCAGAGCGTGCCGGTGCGGTGGAAACCCAACCGCTCGTAGAGCCGGATCGCGCCGGAGTTCTCGGCCAGCACCGACAGGTCGACGAACGCCCGGCCCCGCTCGTCGAGCCGGTCGGCCAGCTCGGTGAGCAGGGCCTGACCGGTGCCGGGCGGGGCGGTGTTGAAGTCCACGGTCAGGCACCACAGGCTCGCGCCGTTCTCCCGGTCGCCGAAGACCGCCACGTGGTCGACGCCGGTGATGGTGCCGACGATCTCCCCGGTGCTCGCCTCGGCCACCAGGTGCAGGAACCGGTCGGTGCCGGCGTTGTCGACGAGCACCTCCACCGGCGCGGTGACCATGCCGTTGCGGGCGTAGATCCGGTTCACCGCGTCCGCGTCGTCGGCGTCGCGCAGCGGCCGGACGACCAGCCCCGGGATCTCCATCCGCCCGGTGGCCTCCGGACGGCGCTCACCCAGCGGCAGCCGGTAGGTCAGCGACGGGTCGATGAACAGCTCGTCGGGCAGCCGGGACACCAGCACGTGCGGGTCGCGCAGGTAGATGCAGATGTCCCGGGCGCCGGCCGCCTCGGACCGCAGCACATGGGCCACCGCCACCTGCTCGTGGAAGGTCTGGCCGAACACCAGCCGCCCCCAGCCGCAGTCCAGGACCACGTCGGACGGCCCGGCCGGTTCCCGGCGCGGCTCCGGTGCGGTGGCCGGCGCGACCGGGTCACCGCCGGGGCCGATGCGTTCCCGGCGGCGGCCGAGCACCCGCTCCCGGTCGGTTCGGGCCGTGCCGGTCGCGAGGGTCTCGTTCACGGTCAGTCGATTCCGTGGCTCTGGAGCCACATTTCCAGGAGTCCCAGTTGCCACAGTTTGTTTCCGTTCAACGGGGTCAGTTCGGCGTTCGGGTCGGCGAGCAGCGCATTGACGTAGTCGGCACGGAACAGGTCGCGGCGGCGGGCCTGCGGCGCGGTGAGCGCGTCGCGGACCCGGTCGAGGAGCTTGCCCTCCAGGTGGGTCAAGCCGGGCACCGGGAAGTAGCCCTTGGGGCGGTCGATCACCTCGTGCGGCAGGACCCGGCGGCCGATCTCCTTGAGCACACCCTTGCCGCCCTGGGCCAGCTTCAGCTCGGGCGGGCAGCTCGCCGCCAGCTCCACGAACTCGTGGTCGAGGAACGGCACCCGGGCCTCCAGGCCGTGCGCCATGGTCATGTTGTCGACCCGCTTCACCGGGTCGTCGGTGAGCATGACCTGGGTGTCGATCCGCAGGCCGGCGTCGACGGCGGTCTGCGCCCCGGCCCGGCCCAGGTGGGCGGCGACGAACTCGCGCGCCGGGTCGCCGTCGGCCAGCCACGTCGGGTTGAGCACCCGGGCCAGCCCGGCCGCGTCCCGGTCGAAGAACGCCTTCGCGTACGAGTCGAGGGCCTGCTCCCGGTCGATGCCGGCCAGCGGCGGGTACCAGTGGTAGCCGCCGAGGATCTCGTCCGCGCCCTGACCGGACTGGACCACCTTGACGTGCTTGGAGACCTCCTGGCTCAGCAGGTAGAAGGCGACGCAGTCGTGGCTGACCATCGGCTCGCTCATCGCGGCCACCGCCGCCTCCAGCGGCGGCACCAGGTCACCGGCGGCCACCTTGAGCTGGTGGTGGTCGGTGCCGAACGTCTTGGCCACCAGGTCGGAATAGACGAACTCGTCGCCCTCCCGCCCGCCGACGGCGTCGAAGCCGATCGAGAAGGTGGACAGCCCGGAGCGGGTCTGCCCCTCGCCGGCCAGCAGCGCCACCACCAGGCTGGAGTCCAGGCCGCCGGAGAGCAGCACGCCCACCGGCACGTCGGCGACCATCCGCCGGCGTACGGCGGTGGTCAGCGACTCCAGCAGGGCGTCCTCCCAGTCCCGGGCCGACCAGTCGGCGCGCGACGCGTCCCGGGTGAACGACGGGTCCCAGTAGACCCGCTCGTGGGTGCGGCCGTCGGGCTCGTAGACCCGGACGGTGGCCGGGGGGAGCTTGGCCACGCCACGCAGGATGGTGCGCGGCGGCGGCACGATGCTGTGGAAGCTGAGATAGTGCGACAGCGCCACCGGGTCGATGGTGGTGTCGATCCCGCCGCCGGCCAGCAGGGCGGGCAGGGTGCTGGCGAACCGCACCACGCCCGGCGTCTCGGCCAGATAGAGCGGCTTGATGCCGAGCCGGTCCCGGGCCAGCACCAGCCGGCCGGTGTCCCGCTCGGTGATCGCGACGGCGAACATGCCGATCAGGTGGTCGACGAAGTCGAGCCCCCACTCGGCGTACGCCTTGACCACCACCTCGCTGTCGCCGGAGGAGAAGAAGTGGTGTCCCTTGCCCTGCAACTCCTGCCGCAGCTCGCGGTAGTTGTAGATGCAACCGTTGAACACTCCGGTGAGCCCGGCGGCCGGGTCGACGATCGGTTGCCCGCTGGCGGCGGAGAGGTCGATGATCTTCAAGCGGCGGTGCCCGAGAGCGGTGGCCCCCTGTGACCACACTCCGCTGTCGTCGGGCCCCCGGTCACTCATCGTGGCCGCCATGCGTTCCACCGCCGACACATCGGCCCGGGAACCGTCACGCCGGAACTCTCCCGCAAGTCCGCACATGCCAGCCAATGCTGCCAGAGGTTGTTGCACTTCGCCTGTTGAGCTGATGTCGATGGTGTTACGCCGTTGCTACGATGCGCACCGCACGCCGTCGTACGCCGGGTGGGTGAGGTTTTCCTACCCCCGACCACCGTGCTGCCCGGATGCGGCCGGGCCTGCAGTGTGACAATTCCCGCAGGCCGTCGCTGATCCGGGTTGGGCGGGTCGCTGCTGATCGGCCAAACGGCCACGTACGAGCGGCGCTGGCGTGACCACGCCTGGCTGCGCGCGGAGGTCACCCGGCTGAGCTGACCGTTTATGACCATAAAGTTCTCTCACTGAGCGTGCTGATGCAGTTTCTTTAAGCGAAAATTGATCGACGACAACTGTTGTTCAATGGCATCGAAGGTTGTTACATTCTGCGGCGGCACCCACGGGGGGCGCTGAACCGACTCATTCCCAGAGCCTTGGTCGCGGTGTCTGGCGCGCAGTTGCGCGCCGATTCTCCATCTCGCGGCGTCACGAGCGGCACGTCACGTGCCGGGATCCATCGCGCCCATTTTTCGTGCTCTCCGCGTGGAGGACTACGCATGCACTCACGCCATACCCGCCATCTGCTCGCGGCGGCGATCGCTGCCGTTCTGGTGGTCTCCGGCGCACCGGCCCAAGCCCGGCCGCCGAGCGACGGCAAACCCACACCCCGCCCCGGCACGGTGCTCCGCCCGCCCTCGGCCAAGGGCCGCGATGTGTCGACGACCCCGCCCGGCCCGGCCCAGGTGCTGCCGTCGGTGGCCCGGCCGGTGGCGGCCACCGCGATGCCCGCGCCCCGGCGGGTCCGCGAGTTGACCGACCGCCGCACCGCGACCACGAAGGTCTTCCAACTCGCGGACGGCCGGACCCAGGCCGAGGTCAGCCGCGAGCCGGTGCACTACCGCGACGGTAAGGGACGCTGGCAGGACATCCAGCCTGCGGTCAGCGCCGCGACCACCGCGGGTTTTCCGTACGCCGCCACCCGCAATTCGTTCGTCGGCCGGTTCGGTGACCGCAGCGACCGGGTCCTGTCGTACTCGACCGGCGGCCACGGGCTGACCCTGGGGTTGGCCGGTGCGCCACGTTCCCTGCAGCCGACGGTGCGCGGCACCCGGGTCACCTACCCGCGCGCGGCCGGCGACGCCGACCTCGTCTACGAGGTGACGCGCTCGGCGGTCAAGGAGCAGATCGTGCTCGCCGCCCCGCCGAGCGGACCGGCGACGTGGTCGTTCACGCTCGACGCCGACAAGGTGCGGCCGGTTCCGCAGACCGACGGCTCGGTGTCGTTCTACGCCACGGACCGCGAGGGCCCGGCGCTGTTCACCATGCCGCGTCCGTACATGTACGACAGCGCGGACGACCCGGACTCGGTGGTCGGCAAGAAGGTGAGCTACCAGGTCAGCCAGCGGGTCGGCCAGCAGGACGGCCGGACCACGGTGACGGTGACCGCCGACGGTGACTGGCTGCGCAGCCCGGACCGGAAGTACCCGGTGGTCATCGACCCGACGATCAAGGTCCAGCCGACGCTGAGCCAGGCCCAGGACGTCATGCTCGCCTCCGGCGGCCCGGACGAGAACTTCGACAGCACGTGGAAGCTCTCCGCGGGCGCGTCGACGGGTGGCACGTTCCGGTCGCTGACCAAGTTCGACCTGTCGAAGGTGCCGGCGAACACGACGCTCGACTCGGCCCAGCTGGAGATGTACTTCGACCAGACCCACGGTGGCGCGGACGACGCGTCGATGAACTTCGAGGCGCGTCGGGTCACCTCGGCGTGGACCGAGAGCACCGCGACGTGGAACAGCATGAGCGGCAAGTTCGCCGAGGTGGGCGAGAACCGCGAGCAGGTCGACGAGGCGGACGCCGCGAAGGTCACCGCCTCCGGCGAGTGGGTGGGCGCCACCGGCACGGATCGCAGCCAGGCGCTCAACGGCGCGTACCGCTACAACGCCGACGCCACCACCGGGCAGACGTTCACCTGGGTGCCGAGGCTGACCGAGACCGGCCAGTACGAGGTGTTCGTGCACTACGTGCCGGGTAGCAATCGGGCGACGAACGCGCCGTACACCGTCTACTACGACGGCGGGTCAGTGGTGAAGCCGGTCAACCAGACCACCGGCTCCGGCAACGGCTCCTGGGTGTCGATCGGCTCGTACGCCTTCAAGGCCGGCACCACGCACAAGGTGGTCCTCGGCGACGTGGCCAACAAGACCGTCGTCGCGGACGGGGTGCGCTTCGTCAAGCGTGCCGAGGTGACCAAGCCGCTGCACCAGACCAACGCCTGGCACAGCTACAGCGTCCGGTCGATCGTGCAGGGCTGGCTGGCCGACCAGAGCACCAACCACGGCTTCATGATCAAGGGCAAGGACGAGTCGAACAAGAACGGCGGCCCGCGCTATGAGTCGGGCGACTTCTCCTACGGCGGCGAGGACGACCACGGCCCGAAGCTGGTGCTGACCTGGGGACGCCCCGGGGTCGCGCTGAAACCGGTGGACACCATCCGGGCGACCGGTGCCGACCTGTCCTGGTCGACCTACGCGGACCCGTCCTCGTCACCCGACGACGACCTGCTCGAGTACCAGGTGCACGCCAGCCGGACACAGGACTTCATGCCGAGCGCGGCGACGCTCGTCGCGCCGGTCCGTCCGGGGCGCACCACCTATTCGGATACCCACGCCACGCCGACCCCGGCGAACTCGACGAGCCAGTTCGGCGACGCCTTCTTCTACATGGTCGCCGCGCGGCTGCGGGACGGGACGGTCCTGCCGGCGCAGACGCAGATGGTGCGGCTGCCCAAGGCCGGCCAGGTGATCAAGTTCTTCACCGGTGCCGACGACAACACGCTGACCAGTGCAAAGCCGACGAGCAACTGGGACACGCTGGATGCCGGCGGTGAACTCCAGGTCGGCAACAAGGGCTCGATCTACGGCACCAGCCGGGCCGTGCTCAAGTTCCCCACGGTGACCGGGCTGCCGGCGAAGACCAAGGTGATCAACGCTCAGGTCGGGCTCTGGGGCTGGTACACCGAGGGCACCGGCATCGGCCAGCAGCAGTTCCAGCTACGCGGGCTGACCCGCGACTTCAATGAGACCACCTCGACCTGGAACAGCGCCCAGTCCGGCGTCGCCTGGACCACGCCGGGCGGGGACGCCGAGTCGACCGTGCAGTCCACGGTCGGTTCCCTCAACGGCGACCCGGGCTGGACCAACTGGGAGGCCGGGCCACTGGTGCAGCGGTGGATCGACACCCCCAACACCAACAAGGGCGTGCTGATCCGGCAGGCCGACGAGGCCGGCGCGGAGCAGCGCATGTTGTTCCTCTCCGCCGAGGCGGCGGAGCCGTCGCTGCGCCCCCGGCTGCGGGTCATCTTCACCGCGCCGACCAGCGAGAGCACCTACTACGCGCCGAACACGCCGGGCCGGATGGTCCCCGGTGACCAGTACCTGGTCCCGGTGACCGTCACGAACACGACAGCGTCGGTGTGGTCGCCGTCGGACTGGGTGCTGTCCTACCACTGGACGCGTCGGGACGGCACCGACGTCACCACCGCAGGCAACCCGATCGAGACGCCCCTGCCGTCCGCGCAGGCGCCGGGTGGCGTGGTCACGATCAACGGCACGGTCAAGGCGCCGACGTCCGGCAGCGACGGTGACCGCCGGGAACCGTACGTGCTGAAGTGGGAGCTGCGGAACAAGACCACCGGCCAGTGGCTGTCGCAGAGCGCGCAGATCGAGCCGCTGGACCAGTCGGTCGCGGTCGAGGACCCCACCTCCGACCAGCTCGGCCTGGAGAAGTTCTACCAGTACACCGGCGGCAGCGTCGGTTCCGGCGCCTCGCTGATGGTCAACCAGTTCTCCGG
Source organism: Micromonospora sp. NPDC049081 (assembly GCF_040648835.1). Lineage (NCBI taxonomy): Bacteria > Bacillati > Actinomycetota > Actinomycetes > Micromonosporales > Micromonosporaceae > Micromonospora > Micromonospora sp. NPDC049081. The sequence goes on from NZ_JBEZEK010000011.1 coordinate 184,266, forward strand.
CAACGCGGTCGTGGGCTACAACCCGCTGTCCAACCCGAGCCGCGGTGTGTCGACCTTCGTGAGGCTGACCTACAACAGCCAGGACACGTCCACCTCGTCGATGGGTCAGGGCTGGTCGCTGTCCACGTCGAGCGCGGTGCGGCTCGGCTCGCCGCTGCAGTTCCGGGGCGGCGACGCGACCTGGCCGCAGCAGGTGGCGATGACCGACGGGGACGGCACCACCCACCTGTTCAACCTGGACAAGCACGGCAGCGGCAATCCGGCCGACTGGCGGTACGTGCAGCCCGCCGGGGTCCACTTGTACCTGCAACGCACCAACAGCGGTGACACCAGTCAGTCCTGGACGATGACCCGGCCGGACCGCAGCCAGTTCGTCTTCGACGAGCAGGGCTACCAGAGCGCCGTGCGGGACCGGAACGGCAACCAGTTGCTGTTCACGTACGAGCGGATGCGGGTCGACAACCGGGACACCTCGGTCCTGCGCTACCTGACCGACCCGGACAACCGGCGGACGCTGAGCCTGGACTACTACGCCGCCGGTGACAGCTATACCGCGTTCGTCAACGGCACGAAGCAGTCCCTGACAAACCTGCAGAACCCGCGCATCATCGACCAGGTCCGGTCGATCACGGACGTGAGCGGCCGGGTGCTGTCCCTGGTGTACAGCGACAGCGGTCTGCTGCGCGAGGTGACCGACGGGTCCGGCACCGCCGAGGCCAAGGTGTTCGGCTTCGCCTACGACGAGACGCAGGGCCCGCAGAACGCCCGTCTGAATCGGATCACCGACCCCCGCACCCCCGCCGGCAGCACGAAGGTCGCCTACAACGATCTCGGTGACGCCTTCCTGCAGGGCAAGGTGAACACGGTCACCGATCGGCTGAACAAGGTCACCTACGTCGACTACCAGAACCCGGACGGCGACGACAGCAACGCGGTGATCACGACGGTGACCGACCCCAAGGGGCGAGCCACCGAGAGCATGATCGACGGCTTCGGCCGGGCCACCCGGATCACCAACGCCAAGAACCAGGCGACCATTCTCGGTTGGGACGCCGACAACAACGTCGCCCGGCTGGAGGAGGCCGGCGGCGCGGTCAGCACCTGGCGGTTCGACCAGGTGACCGGCTACCCCCTGGAGATCAAGGATCCGGAGGCCAACAAGAACAACACCGCCGGTCTGCGGATGGACTACCGGTACGGGCTGTCCGGGCACACCGCCGAGCTGACCGACAAGTACTCGCCGGAGGGCCGGCACTGGAGCTTCGGCTACGACGCGGTCGGCAACCTGACCTCGGTGACCGACCCGAAGGGCACCGCCACGACCGCCGTCGGTGACTACATGTCGAGCTACGCGTACGACACGGTCGGGCGGATGACCACGGCGACGGACGCCAACGACCACGTCACCCGCTACGCCGACTACGACCCCGTCGGCTACCCGAGGACGATCACCGACGCGCGGACCAAGGTCACGACGTACACGTACTCGGCGATCGGCGGCGTGCTCACCGTCACCGACCCGAACCAGCACACCGCGACCTACACGTACGACAGCCTCGGGCGGCCGTTGACCCAACGGGTGCCGAAGGACGCGGCGAACGGCGTCTACATCACCACCCCGGCGCCGGTCTACGACAAGAACGACAACGTCACCCAGCAGACCACGCCCACCGGGGCGGTGACCACCGCGGTCTACGACGCGCTGGACCGGCCGAGCACGGTCACCACCGCGAAGGACACGACGAACGCCGACGCGTCGACCACGAAGTACGAGTACGACCAGGTCGGCAACGTCGTCAAGGTGACCGAGCCGAAGGGCATGCTGACCCCGGGCGACATCACCGACTACACGACCGTCTACGTCTACGACGAGCTGAACCGGCCGACCGAGGCCACCGACGCGCTCACCGGCCGGGTCACCATCGACTACGACCTGGCCGGCAACGTCAGGCAGCAGACCGACCAGCGCAAGAACGCGACCCCGCAGACCAACGACTGGACCGCCCAGTTCCTCTACGACCTCAACCACCGGATCAAGACGAGCATCGACGCCAAGAACAACACCACAGGCGTCGAGTACGACCGGGACGGCAACCCGACCGTCTCGATCGACCAGGACGGCAACCGGGCGGTGATGACGTACGACGAGCGGTCGGCGCTGACCGAGGAGAAGGTGCCGTACCGGTCGGTCAGCGGCACGATCACCCACCGCACCACCAAGTACGAGTACGACGAGGTCGGCAACCTCTCCCGGCAGATCAGCCCGCGGGGTGTGGACACCACCGACGATCCGGACGACTTCGCGACCGTCACGCTCTACGACGAGCTGAACCGGGTCCGTGAGGTCCAGCAGCCGTACGACCGGGACGACGAGCGGTTCACCACGCCGCCGGTTACCACGTACACCTACGACGCGGTGGGCAACCTCGAACGCATCTCCGCCCCGCCGTCGAAGGACCAGTCGACCCGCAACGACACGGTGCAGACGTTCTTCGACAACGGCTGGATCCGCACCTCGAAGGATGTCGGCTGGAACATCACCACCAGCTACGGCTACGACGACAACGGCGCCCAGACGTCACGGTCGGTCGTCGGCGCCAGCGGCACGCCCCGCCAGATGAACTGGACGTACTTCCCGGACGGGAAGAAGAAGAGCCAGACCGACAACGGCGCCGGCTCCGGCACGCCCAGCAAGAACTTCGCCTACGAGTACGACGTCAACGCCAACCTCACCAAGATGCTGGACACCAGCACCGGGGCGGCCATCGACAACTACGTCGTGTCCTACGACCTGCTCAACCGCGTCGCCAGCGTGGAGGAGAAGAAGAGCACGACGGTCAAGAACACCACGACGTTCGAGTACGAGCCGAACGACCTGCTCAAGAAGCGCACCCACGACACGCAGATCTCGGAGTACACGTACGAGGCCGAACGGGACCTGGCGACCGAGATCAAGAACATGACGTCGCCGACCGACCCGAAGCCCAAGTACACCCGCTACAGCTACACCAAGCGCGGGCAGACGGCTACGGAGACCAAGGGCAACGGCAACGTCGTCACCACCGACTACTTCCTCAACGGCTCGACCCAGAGCCAGGTGGAGAAGAAATCCGGCGGCGCGGTGGTCAACCAGCACACCTACGAGTACACGGCCAACGGGCAGAAGTCGAAGGACGTCTCGCACAAGCAGAACGCGGACAACCGCACCGCGTACGTCGACACCACGAGAACCTTCGTCTACGACCCGCAGGACCGCGTCCGGTCGGTGACCAAGACCGGCAGCGGCGCCGGCACCGAGAGCTACGTGCACGACGCCAACAGCAACGTGGTCGACCAGACCGTCGGGGGGGTCCAAACCACCTTCGAGTACGACAAGAACCGGCTGACGACGGCCACCGCCACCACAGCCGGGGTGTCGGCGAGTTCGAGCTATGCCTACGACCCGTACGGCCGGCTCAAGACGGTCACCTCGGCCGGCACCACGTTGGAGAGCTACACCTACGACGGCTTCGACCACGTCGTCAGCAACACCAAGAATCCGGGCAGCAAGACCACCACCTACACGTACGACCCGCTGGATCGCCAGGCGACCCGCACCTACGGCGGCAAGACCACCACGTACGCGTACCTCGGGCTGACCGGTGACATCTCCGCCGAGTTGGAGGGCACCAAGGTCGTCAAGTCCTACCAGCGGGGCCCGGGCGGTGATCTGTTATCCCAGGTCAAGACCAACACCGACAACACCCAGGAGGACTCGTACGCCGGTTACGACGGTTCCTCCGACATCGGGCAGATCACCGACGACAAGGGCGACGGCCGGGCCACCTACGGGTACACCGCCTACGGCAAGAACGACGCCGGTCAGTTCACCGGTGTGGACAAGCCGGACGCGGGCAACCCGGAGAACCCGGACAAGGTCCCGTACAACTCCTACCGGTTCCAGTCCAAGCGGTTCGACCAGGCCACCGGCGACTACGACATGGGCTTCCGCGACTACGACCCGGGGATCAACCAGTTCCTGTCCCGAGACTCGTACAACGGGGCGCTGGACGACCTGGGACTGGCCGTCGACCCGTACACGGGCAACCGGTACGCGTTCGCCGGCGGTAATCCGATCAGCAACGTGGAGCTGGACGGTCACAACTGGCTCTCGGACGCCGCCGACGAGGTCGGTGACTTCGTCAAGGACGCCGCCTCGGCGATCGGCTCGGACGCCAAGGGGGCTGCCGAGACCATCGCGCAAGTCGGCTACGACACCGCGGTCGGCGGCAACCCGCTGGTCGACAAGGACACCAGCGAGGCGGCCAAGAGCCGAGGCAAGGCCCGCGGCGACGCCGCGAAGAAGACGTTCAGCAACCCCGGCCAGGCCGTCAAGGACTGGTCGGACGGGTTGACCAACGACGTCAAGTCCGGGCATCCCGGCAAGGCCACCGGTCACCTGCTGTTCGACGCCTTCAGCATCGCCGCCGGCGGTCGTGGGGCCGGCGGGGCGAAGGGCGCCACCGGAGCGGGTGCCGCGAAGGAAGCAGGGCAAGCGGGGCCGAAGAGCGGAGCGAATACCGGGGCCAGCGGTGCCGGGAAGCCCGGTTCGGGTGCTACGGGTGGAGGCTGGAGCCCCGACGCTGGCGGGAAGATCCCTGAGGCATGGGGCGCCGGCAGGGCGAACAAGAAGGGCGTGGGTTTCCGCTGGCAGGATCCGAAGAATCAGGGCAATGGAGTTAGGATCGACCAAGGCAATCCGAACTCTCCCTTCCCGAGTCAGCAGGTCGACCATGTCATCGTTCGCTCCGAGGGCAAAGTTGTTGGACGAGATGGCAAGCAAATCTCTGGTGCCATCGATCAAGATCCTACGAACGCCCACATCCCTCTCAGTGAGTGGCGAGGCTGGTCATCCTGGAACAAGCCATGAGTGAGGTTCGGTTCCCCGACCTGAGGAACGAGATAGTTCGGGCCGTCAGAGCCTTGTCAGACCCGGCTTATCAGTGGTCAGCGTGGGTTCGAAGGGAACTGCCGCCCGGTGGGTACGACGAGTTCACCCATCGTGTCCATATCCTTTACGACGACACGCAGGTCCTGGAGGATCCGGACGCCGCGATCGGCATCTACCTGAGGTCTCAGGAGGAAGCTGATGCCATGCGGGGATTGGCGCAGGCCCTCGACTCGCTCTTCGAGGAGAGTGGCACCGAGCTTCCTGACGAAGCCTATCTGCGGGCGCCTGGTTGGCCCGCGGTGGTGGAGGCCGCGAACAGGACGCTGTCCAGCCTCGAGAGTTAGCGCGTAGTCAGGAGAATTCGCGGTCACCGAACAGGCTGTCGAACCGGGTGTGGCCCGGGCGGGGAACGATCCCGGCCCGGGCCGATCCGTTCGCCTCACCTGATCGGCGAACCACCGTCGACCGGGATGATGTGGCCGTGGATGAACGAGGCGTCGGCACTGCGCCGAGCAGGCCATCCGGGTGTAGCGAATTCGATGATTGGAGGGTTTGTGGAGAGAGATGCGAATCTGAAGGAACTGTTGCATCGTCTGGACGATCCCGAATCTCCAGAAATGCCAGCTGATTACGATGCGGCCGATGCCGCAGCTTCGTTCAGCCGTCTGGCTGTGCAGGTTGGTTCTCGCTTCTCTACGCCTTGTGAAATCGACCGAGACATCCAGGATTCCGCGCAGTACGGACGAATCGAAGTGCCGGGGGAAGCTACAGTCTGTGGGACTGGGATTGTTGCCCTGGTGAGCAGGTTCAAGCCCTTGGCAATGGTGGCGGCCGACAACCCTGGAGCGTTCTTGGGTACGGATGAAGCGCAGGCTGAAGGTGAGCTCGACGCGAATGACCTTGAGAAGGTGGAGCAAGTTCTCGCTGAATCGGGGTACATCACGATTCCGGAAGAACTTCTTGCAAGAAGCTATGATGGGCCCACTCGCTTGCGTTTCCACGCTTCTGAGGAGCCGAGTTGGTGGGACCGGTTCTTCGGTTCTTTCTGATGGGTCTCAAGCATCGGGTTCCGTAACGTCGGCTCTCATGAGCCGCATGGGTTTCGTTACTTGATTCGACCAAGCGGCGCCATGAGAAGGGCCATGCAGTGGCAAAGATCGGCACCGCCGAGCGGTGCTTGGCGGGGCTGATCTGGCGTTTGACGGCAGTAGTTGACGGCAACGTCGGCGGACGGGGGCGGCGCAGGGTGGCGGTTCATCGCCGCCGGAGCGGGGCGCCTCTGTGGTCTCCCGGCTGCCGAGAGCGGTGTGGCAAGTTGCCGCATGGCTTCAGCGCTGGACAGGGCCTCCAGAGTCTCCTCCAAAGCCGCGCATCGTCGGCATAGATGAGCACCGCGGCCGTGCTTGGTGATCTCTATCCGCTCGTGGGTCGAGGTCACCTCGTCGATGAGTTCCGAGAGGCGGTTGCGGGCATCGGTGAACGGCACGACAGCCATGTTCGAATGTAGGCAGTAACTGGCGCGAAGTCTGTCCAGAATCTTGAGGATCGGCGGCGCAGGCCACCGGGCCGTAAGCCCGGTGGCCTGCGGTTCTAGGCGGTCTTGGCCACGCCAACGGGACAAGTCATGCCATTGGGGCCGTGGTTGCAGTAGCCGTTCGGGTTCTTCGTCGGGGCCAAATACTGCTGGTGATAGTCCTCGGCGAAGTAGTAGTCGCCCAGCGGGGCGATCTCGGTGGTGATCTCACCCTTGCCGGCCCGCGCCACGATCGGCGCGAACGCGTCCCGGGACGCCTGCGCGGTGGCCAGCTGCTCGTCGCTGGTGGTGTAGATCGTCGAGCGGTACTGGCTGCCGACGTCGTTGCCCTGACGCATGCCCTGGGTCGGGTCGTGGTTCTCCCAGAACACCTTGAGCAGGTCCTCGTAGCTGATCACGGTGGGCTCGTAGACCACCTGGACCACCTCGGCGTGCCCGGTCATCCCCGAACACACCTCCTCGTACGTCGGGTTGGCGCTGTAGCCGCCCGCGTAGCCGGCCGACGTGGTCAGCACCCCCGGGAGGGTCCAGAACAGCCGCTCGGCGCCCCAGAAGCAGCCCATGCCGAAGACGGCGACCTGGGCACCCTCCGGGAACGGGCCCTTCAGCGACGACGGCAGCACCTCGTGCCGGTCCCCGATCGGCATCGCGATCGGGCGGCCGGGCAGGGCCTGGTCGGGGCTGATCATCTCGGCCTTCATGCGGCGAAGGAACACGGTGGAACTCCTCTCGTACCTCTCCCCGCATGCAACACCGGCGGGCCCGGCTTCCTTACCCGCTGCGTCCCGGCTCTCGCCCTCGGGCCCCGCCGAATGTCGGCGGGTCTCAGGCCAGGGCGGCGGCGACCCGCCCGGCGTAGGAGTCGGCCTCGGCGTCGTCTGCGTAGCGGGTACGCGGCCAGAAGAAGCCGCGCAGGCCGTCGCCCTTGGTCCTCGGCACCACGTGGGTGTGCAGGTGCGGCACCGACTGGGACACCCGGTTGTTCATCGCCACGAAGGTCCCACCGGCCCCCAGACCGGATTCCACGGCCGCCGCCAGGCGCTGCACCAGCCCGAAGTAGCCGGGCAGGTCGGCCGCCGGCAGATCGGTCAGGGTGACCAGGTGGGTGCGGGGCACCACCAGGACGTGCCCCTTGAACACGGGCCGGGTGTCCAGGAACGCCACCCCGTCCGGCTCGTCGGCCACCCGGAACGCCGGCACCTCCCCGGTCACGATCTGACAGAACACACACCCGCTCACCCGCGCAGCCTAAAGCCCTGCGCGCCCGCCCACCACGCGGAGCGGACGCCGCCGGGGCGCGGCGCGGGATGAGCGGGGGTGGGTTCCGCCCGGCGGGCGGGGCGGAGCGGACTAACGTCTGCGGGATGAGTCACGGCTTCGAGACGCTCGCCATCCACGCCGGCCAGGACCCGGAGGCCCGCACCGGCGCGGTGATCCCCCCGATCTACCAGACCAGCACGTACGCCCAGGACGCCGTCGGAGCGCCCCGGCAGGGCTACGAGTACAGCCGCTCCGGCAACCCCACCCGCGACGCCCTCCAGGAGTGCCTGGCCGCGCTGGAGGGGGGTCGGGTCGGGCTCGCCTTCGCCAGCGGCCTGGCCGCCGAGGACACCCTGCTGCGGACGGTCTGCTCGCCCGGCGACCACGTGGTGATCCCCGACGACGCGTACGGCGGCACCTACCGGCTGTTCGCCCGGGTCGCCGAGCGGTGGGGGCTGACGTACACGCCGGCGAAGGTCTCCGACGTCGACGCGGTCCGGGCCGCGATCCGCCCCGAGACGAAGATCGTCTGGGTGGAGACGCCGACGAACCCGCTGCTCGGCATCGCCGACATCGCCGCCCTGGCCGGGATCGCGCACGAGGCCGGGGCGCTGCTGGCGGTCGACAACACGTTCGCCTCGCCGTACCTGCAGCAGCCGCTCGCGCACGGCGCGGACGTGGTGGTGCACTCCACCACCAAGTACGTCGGCGGGCACTCCGACGTGGTCGGTGGCGCGTTGATCGTCGCCGATCCGACCCTCGGCGACGAGCTGCGTTACCACCAGAACGCGATGGGCGCGATCAACGGCCCGTTCGACGCCTGGCTGACCCTGCGCGGCATCAAGACCCTCGGGGTACGGATGGACCGGCACTGCGACAACGCCGAACGGATCGCCGCCTTCCTCGACGGGCACGCCAAGGTCGCCCAGGTCATCTACCCGGGCCTGCCGTCGCACCCCGGACACGAGGTGGCCGCCAAGCAGATGCGCCGGTTCGGCGGGATGATCTCCTTCCGGGCCGCCGGGGGCGAGGAACACGCCGTGCAGGTCTGCAACCGGGCCCGGCTGTTCGTCCTCGCCGAGTCGCTCGGCGGGGTGGAGTCCCTGATCGAGCACCCGGGCCGGATGACACACGCAAGTGCTGCCGGCTCGCCGCTTGAAGTTCCCGGCGATCTCGTGCGACTGTCTGTCGGCATCGAGACGGTCGACGACCTGCTCGCCGATCTGGAGCAGGCGCTGGGCTGACCGCGGGCTGGGAAGAGGTGGCCGTGCAGGACATCATGCCGACCTGGGTGGGGGCGACCGCCAAGCAGATCGCCCGGGGCGTACGCCGGGGCGACGTCTCCGCCACCCAGGTCGTCGCCGACCACCTGGACCACGTCGGGCGGGTCGACGGCGCCCTCTCCGCGTTCCGGGTGGTCCGGGGCGGCGAGGCGATCACCGAGGCGGAGAAGGTCGACGAGCAGGAGGAGCTGGCGAACCTCCCGCTCGCCGGGGTGCCGGTGGCGGTCAAGGAGAACACCCCGGTCGCCGGCCTGCCCACCTGGAACGGGTCGGTCGCCGCGCGTACCCCGGTGGCGGAGGCCGACCACGAGGTGGTGCGCCGGTTGCGCGGCGCGGGTGCGGTGATCCTCGGGGTGACCCGGATGCCGGAGCTGGGACTCTGGGCGATCACCGACGACGCGACCGCCGTCACCCGTAACCCGTGGGACCTGCGGCGTACCCCCGGGGGGTCCTCCGGCGGGGCCGCCGCGGCGGTCGCGGCCGGGCTGGTGCCGATCGCGCACGGCAACGACGGGCTGGGCTCGATCCGCATCCCGGCCGCCTGCTGCGGCCTGGTCGGGCTCAAGCCCGGCCGGGGTGTGGTCCCGTGCCAGCTCGGCGCGGAGGACTGGTTCGGGCTGACCGAGCACGGCATGCTCACCACCACGGTCGCCGATGCCGCCGTCGGCTTCCAGGTGCTCGCCGGGCGTCGCCCGGACAAGCTGGTCCCCCCGCCCCGGCTGCGGGTCGGCGTGTCGCTGCGCTCGCCGGTGCGCGGCGTGTCGCCGGACGCGCCCAACCGGGACGCGGTGGCCGCCGCCGGCCGGCTGCTCGCCGCCGCCGGCCACGACACCGTGCCCGCCGACCCGGTCTACCCGACCTCGCTCGGCCTGCAGGGCATCGCCACCTGGCTCGCCGCCGCCGCGGCCGACGTGCGGGCCGCCGGCATCGACCGGCGCGGCCTGCAACGGCGCAGCCGCCGGCACGTCGCGTTGGGGGAGTGGGCGCAACGCCGGGGGTACGTGCGGGAGGCCGACCGGGCCGCCTGGCGCGACCGCTCCGTCGGTTTCTTCACCGACCACGCGGTCGACCTGCTGCTCACCCCGGCGCTGGCCGGGCCGCCGCCGGAGGCCACCTCCTGGTCCGGCCGGTCCTGGCTGGCGAACATGAGGACCAACATCCGGTACGCCCCTTTCGCCGCCCCGTGGAACGTCGCGGGCCTGCCGTCGATCGTGGTGCCGGTGGGCCGCCGCCCGGACGGCCTGCCGGTCGCCGCGCAACTGGTCGGCCCGCCCGGGTCGGAACTGCTGCTGCTCGGTGTCGCCGGGCAGTTCGAGATGCAGGCCCCCTGGACCCGGCACGCCCCCGGCTATCCCCGGGTCGACACGGGCTCCCCGGCAGTCGCCTGACCCGCCCGCCTGACCCGTCCGCCTGACCGTCCCGTGCCGGGCCGTCGGTGCCGGGCGGGCCCACCTGGTCCGGGGCGTCGGCCGGCTGACCCCGGCGAGACCACCAGCGGTCGGTGAGCGCGTCGTCGCCGCTGGTGGCGGGCGGTGTCGCCGCCGGTGCCGCCGGGGGCGGGTGGCACGATCGGGGCATGACGGAACTGGTCGACCTCGCCGACGTACGGGCCGCCCGGGAACTGCTCACCGGGGTCACCCGGACCACCCCGTTGGAGCCGTCCCGGCCGCTGAGCGCGGCGCTGGCCGGCCCGGTCTGGCTCAAGTGCGAGAACATGCAGCGCGCCGGCTCCTACAAGGTGCGCGGCGCGTACGTGCGGATCTCCCGGCTGTCGGCGCAGGAGCGGGAGCAGGGTGTGGTCGCGGCCAGTGCCGGCAACCACGCCCAGGGGGTGGCCCTCGCCGCCGGCCTGGTCGGCACCCACGCCACCGTCTTCATGCCGGTCAACGCCCCGCTGCCCAAGGTGGCCGCCACCAAGGGGTACGGCGCCCGCATCGAGCTGGTCGGCAACACCGTGGACGAGTCGTTGGTGGCCGCGCAGACCTTCGCCGAGCGCACCGGCGCGGTGTTCATCCACCCGTTCGACCACCCGGACGTGATCGCCGGCCAGGGCACCGTCGCCCTGGAGATCCTCGAACAGTGCCCCGAGGTGCGGACGATCATCACCGGGGTCGGTGGCGGTGGCCTGATCTCCGGGATGGCGGTGGCCGCGAAGGCGCTGCGACCCGACGTGCGGATCATCGGCGTGCAGGCGGCCAGCGCCGCCGCGTTCCCGCCCTCGCTGGCCGCCGGGGAACCGGTCCGGCTGCCGGCGTTCGCCACCATCGCCGACGGCATCGCGGTCGGCCGGCCAGGTGAGATCACTTTCAGTCACGTCCGTACGCTCGTCGACGAGATGGTCACCGTCAGCGAGGAGGACATCTCCCGGGCGCTGCTGATGCTGCTGGAGCGGGGCAAGCAGGTGGTCGAGCCGGCCGGTGCGGTCGGGGTGGCCGCGCTGCTGGCCGGCGTCGTGCAGGTGGACACCCCCACGGTCGCGGTGCTCTCCGGCGGCAACATCGACCCGCTGCTGATGATGCGGGTGATCGAACACGGTCTCGCCGCAGCGGGCCGATACCTGCGGGTCACCGTGCGCTGCTCGGACCGGCCGGGTCAGCTCGCCTCACTGCTCACCGAGATCGCCGGGCACCGGGCGAACGTGGTCGACGTGGAACACCAGCGGGCCAATCCGCACCTGCGGCTCGGTGAGGTGGAGGTGGCCCTGTCGGTGGAGACCCGGGGCGTCGAGCACTCCGACACCCTGATCAGTGCCCTACGGGCCAGTGGCTACCAGGTGGTCCTGACGACCGAGGCGTGACACCCCGGCGGGTGCCACGCCTCGGTCGTACCGATGGATCGTCGTCGGGTCGCGCGGACCCGGCGGCGGTGCGGCTCAGCCGGAGAACGGCTCGAAGCTGACGATCGTCACCTTGATGTCCGCGCCGCTGGGCGCGGTGTAGGTGCAGGCCTGGCCGGGTCGACCGCCCAGGATGGCCCTGCCCAGCGCCGACTCCGGGCTGTAGACCGTCAGGTCGGTGGTGGCGGCGATCTCCCGCGACCCGAGCAGGAACGTCTCGGTGTCGTCCTTGTCGTCGTCGAAGTAGATCGTCACGACCATGCCGGGCGACACCACGTCGGCCGTCGGCGCCTCGCCCACCTGGGCGGTGCGCAGCAGCTCCTTGAGGTAGAGGATCCGGCCCTCGGCCTTGCCCTGCTCCTCGCGGGCGGCGTGGTAGCCACCGTTCTCCCGCAGGTCGCCCTCTTCCCGCCGGGCGTTGATCTCGGCGGCGATGACCGGCCGGTTGGCGATCAGCTCGTCGAGCTCGGCCTGGAGGCGGTCGTGCGCGTCCTGGGACAGCCAGGTGGCGGGCGCCTTGTTGTCATTGGTGGACACAGGCGTACTCCTCGGATGTGCGTGCTGGCTGACAGGTGACTTACCAACCTACCAGTGGCCGGCACGTGTGGGCGTCGTTGATCAGCCGGTCGGGTGGGAGCAGCGTGCCGCCCGCCCGCCGTGGCGTCGCCGCGCCCTGGTCAACCGTGGTGTTCAGCCCGCCGGACGGCAGCGGACCACTTCGCCGATGAACGGACGCTCGGTGGTCGCCACCCGGTGCCGGGCGGTGACGTGCCGCTGGCCGGGGGACGCGGTTACGGTGACCTCCTCGTGCCCCACCTCGACGCCGGCGTGCGAGCGGGCCCGCACCAGACACACCGCCGAGCCGCCCTCGGGCACGGTCACCCGGAAGTCGACCCGCACGCCGGTGTCGCTGGCATCGGTGTAGGTGATCACCTCGGGCCGGTATTCCGGGTCGCCGTAGCGCTGGTAGAGCTGCGTCGCGGCTAGGACCAACCCGGCGATCAGCACGGCCACCAGTGCCCAGCTCAGCGCCGGGCGTCGACGCCCGGGCTCCCGCCGGCGGCCGTACCGGCCGGGCGGGAACACCGGCGCGGCCGAGGGAACTGTGGCGTGCGTCTCGGTCACCGGCGGGCATCTCCTGGCGTTGTTGTCGGTCGCGTCGGCAAGAATGACAGGGTCCATCTTCCCAGCCCGCGGCCGGGCCCGGAACGGCAGGTCGGCAGCCGCGCCGACAGGTCACCGCGGCGGGTCGGGCGAGCGACCCGGACCGGGCCGCCGGCGGGCACAGACGAGGAGCGCCCACGTTGGCAGAGAAGCTGCGGCTCATGGCCGTGCACGCACACCCGGACGACGAGTCCAGCAAGGGTGCCGCCACCATGGCGAAATACGTCGCCGAGGGGGTGGACGTGCTGGTCGTGACGTGCACCGGGGGCGAACGCGGCAGCGTGCTCAACCCCAAGCTCGACCGCCCCGACGTGTGGGCCAACATCGGTGAGATCCGGCGGGCCGAAATGGACGCCGCCCGGGCGATCCTCGGCGTCGAGCAGGCCTGGCTGGGCTTCGTCGACTCGGGCCTGCCCGAGGGCGACCCGCTGCCGCCGTTGCCCGAGGGCTGCTTCGCCCTCCAGGACGTCGAGGTGGCGGCCGGGCCGCTGGTCAAGCTGATGCGGGAGTTCCGTCCGCACGTCGTCACCACGTACGACGAGGAGGGCGGCTACCCGCACCCCGACCACATCATGTGCCACAAGGTCAGCGTGGCCGCGTTCGAGGCGGCCGGCGACCCGACCCGGTACCCGGAACTGGGCGCCCCCTGGCAGCCGTTGAAGCTCTACTACGACATCGGCTTCTCCAAGGGCAGGATCCTGGCCCTGCACGAGGGCACCCTGGCCGCGGGCCTCCCCTCACCGTACGAGGACTGGCTCAAGCGCTGGGACGAGCGGCCGGACAAGGGTTCGCGGATCACCACCCGGGTGCAGTGCGCGGAATACTTCCCGGTCCGCGACGACGCGCTGCGCGCCCACGCCACCCAGGTCGACCCGGACGGCTTCTGGTTCCACGTGCCGATGGAGGTCCAGCAGCACGCCTGGCCGACGGAGGACTTCCAACTCGCCCGCTCGACGGTCGACTCCCCGCTGCCCGAGTCCGACCTGTTCGCCGGGGTACGGGAAGCCGCCCATGCCGGGTGACCGGCGGCCGGGGCTACGCTGACACTCCACCGCACATCGGAGAAATGCCATGCTCAACACTGTCCAGGTGCTCGCGGAGAACAACTTCGGGGACACCCGCACGGGTGGTCTGGCCGGGCCGATGGGCCTGTTCCTCATCCTGCTCCTCGGCACCGCCACCGTGCTGCTGATCCGCAACATGAACTCCCGGCTGCGCCGGTTGCCCGAGCGGTTCCCCCAGCAGGGCGGCCCGGTCGGGGCCGACCGGACCGATTCGTCGGCCACCGGTCCGTCGGACGGGACGACCGGGCAGGAATCACGTACGAACCTGCCGAGCGGCCACCAGCAGCCCTGAGTGGGATGACGGGGGCGTGAATCACGCTTATCCGGGTCGTCGACCCCTGTTGCGGCCACCCGGATTGGCTTAGCCTTCCGCCGGGGGACGAAAGTCCCTGAGCCGTGCGCGGGAGGGGGTGCCATGACCGTCGTAGCCGCGTCCGTCCGTCGCGCCGTCGACGGCCCCGCGGACGGAGCCGGGCGGTGACCTCCGGCAGGGCCGGCGCGTCCGACGACGGGCCGGAGCCGCCGGACACCCCGCTGCGGGTACGTGTCCTCACCCTCGCCGTGACCCTGACCGCGTTGGTGGCGGTGGCGCTCGGCCTGCGCCTGCCGACCGTCCTGCCGCCCGACGACCCGCTCCCCGCGGTCGCCCGGTTCGGCATCGTCGTCGCCGTGTTCGCGATGTCCCAACTCGCCCGGTTGCGGTTCCGCACCGCCACCGGGATGGTGAGCATCACCTGGGGCGAGGCGGCCCTGATCGTCTGCCTCTATCTCGCGCCAGCCGGCTGGTTGCCGGCCGCAGCGCTGCTCGGCACCGGTGTGGCCTGGACGACCATGTCACTGGCCGCCGACCGCCGTCCCCCGGTGGAGCTGCTGCGGATCGCCGCCTCGCTGACCGCAGCCACCGCGCTCGCCGTCGCCGTCGCCACCGCCCTCGGTCAGCCGTTGCTGGCCGGCCCCACCCCGGCCCTCGTGCCCGCCCTGGTCGCCGGCGCGGTCACCTACCTACTCACCACCGCCGGGCTGGGCGGGGCCACCCTCGCCCTGCGGCACGGCGTGGCGGTTGGTCCGGCGCTGCTCGTCGCCCTGCGCGGCAAGGTGCTGATGTTCGTCGGCAACGTGGTGGTCGGGCTGGTCGTGGTGGCCCTGCTGGAGGTCGACCCGCGCTGGTTGCTGCTGCTCCCACCGCTGCTCTGGCTGCTCCAGCAGACCTACCGGCACCGGCTGCGCGCCGACCAGGAACAGCGCACCTGGCGGGCCTTCGCCGAGGCCACCGCCGCGCTCAACCAGCTCGACGAGCGCGGGGTGGCCACGGCGGCGGTCACCGGCGCGCTGGCCCTCTTCGGTGCCGAACTGGTTGACGTGGACGTGGCCCGGGGTGACGGCCGCTGGCGGCGCTACCGGGGCGACGCCTCGGGGCAGGTGGCCGACCGGGAGACCGGGCCACCCGCCGGGGCCACCGTGGACACCCACGAACTGGTCCGGCCGCTCGTCGTCGGTGACGTCCAGGTCGGACAGTTGCGGGTCCGGTTCCCCTCCACCGGGCCGCCGAACGACCGGGAACGCGACGCGGTGGCCGCCTACTCCGACGCGTTGGCCGCCGCGCTGCACGACGCGGCGACCCATCGGGAGTTGCGGCTGGTCAGCGCCCGCTCGTCGTACGACGCGGTGCACGACGCGCTGACCGGGCTGGTCAACCGGACGGCCATGCTGACCAAGGGCGACCAGGCGTTGCGGCAGCTCGTCCACGATCATCCGGTGGCCCTGCTGCTGCTCGACATCGACCAGTTCAAAGAGGTCAACGACACCCTCGGGCACGCGGCCGGCGACCAGCTGCTGCGGCTCACCGGCAACCGGCTGGGCACCCTGACCCGCCCCGGCGACCTACTCGCCCGGCTCGGCGGCGACGAGTTCGCCCTGCTGCTGACGTCGGTCCCGGTGATCGGCGACCGGGCCGCCCCGATGGCGTACGCGCTGCGGCAGGCCCGGGAGATCGCCGAGCGGCTGGCCGCGCCGACCGAGGTGGCCGGGGTGCGGATGTCGGTCGAGGTGTCGGTGGGGGTGGTGGTGGCCGGTGCGGGCACCGCCGACCTGACCGAGCTGCTGCGCCGGGCCGACATCGCCATGTACCAGGCGAAGGAGGGCGGCGGCAGCGTCGCCGCGTACGACAGCACCCGGGACGCGGCCAGCACCGACCAGTTGGCCCTGCTGGCCGAACTGCGGGAGGCGTTGCAGGCCGACGACCAGCTGGTGCTGGCCCTGCAACCGGCGGTCGACCTGGCCACCGGCGCACCGACCGGGGTGGAGGCGCTGATCCGCTGGCGGCATCCCCGGCGGGGCTGGCTCAGCCCGGCCGACTTCATCCGCCCGGTGGAAAACAGCGAGCAGCTCGGCACGTTCACCCGGTACGTGCTGGACAAGGCGCTGTCGGTGGCCGCCGAGTGGGCCCGCGACGGGCTGGACGTGCCGATCTCGGTGAACCTCTCGGCCCGCAGCCTGCTCGATCCCCGGTTGCCGGCGGAGATCGCCGACGCCCTGCGTCGCCACCAGGTGCCGCCGCACCGGTTGGTCCTGGAGATCACCGAGACGGTGGTGATGAGCGAGCTGGAGGTGATCGACGAGGTGTTGGCGAACCTGCGGTCGATGGGCGTCCAGTTGGCCGTCGACGACTTCGGCACCGGGTTCTCGTCGCTGTCGTTCGTGACCCGGATCGCGGTCGACGAGTTGAAGGTGGACCGGTCCTTCGTGATCCGGATGGCCGACTCACCGGAGGCGGCGGCGATCGTCCGGGCCACCGTCGGCCTCGCCCACGAGTTGGGGTTGCGGGTGGTCGCCGAGGGCGTGGAGACGGCTGAGCAGCGGGCCGCACTGGTGGCGTTGGGCTGCACCGCCGCCCAGGGCTACCACTTCTTCAAGCCGATGCCGGCCGACAAGATCGGCGCGGTGCTCGGCTCGCTGCGCGACTCCGCCGAGTCGAACGTCTTCCCCCTGCGCGCCGACGGCGCCTCCTGACCCCACAACCCCACCCCTCCTCGGGCGCGTGCCGACGCCCGTCCTCGGGCGTGTGGCGATGTCCGTCCTCGGGCGTGTGGCGACGCCTGTCCTCGGGCGTGTGGCGACGCCTGTCCTCGGGCGTGTGGCGATGCCCGTCCTCGGGCGTGTGGCGACGGCATGATCGTGCTCGATCCACGATGTAGTGGTCTCGGCGGTTTCTGAGGCCACTACAACCAGGATCAAGCACGATCTTGCGGCGGGCGGCGGGCGGCGGGCGGCGGGCGGCGGGCGGCGGGCGGCGCGGCGGGGCGGGGCGGGGCGGGGACGGGGTGGCCCGCGTGCCTACGTCGGAACGCGGGCCACCCTGGCGGTGGGCGGGTCAGCCTCTGGGGAGGACCTCGCCGACCACCGTCGGCAGTGCGGCCCAGTCGGCGGAGGCGACGCTGGCGTGGGCGGCGGCGAGCTGCGCGAGGCGGGCGCGGGCGGCCACCGGATCGGTGTTGCCGACCGCCGGGGGGACGTTCTGCGCGTCGGTCATCACCAGCAGGTAGTGGTTGGTGTCGTACCAGGAGGTGTCGATGCCGCCGGTGACGTAGGCCGACGCGTCGCCGTCGAACAGGACGAACCACGGGCGCAGGCTGGTGTCGGCGTACCGGCTGCGGGGGTCGCCGGTCTGGGCCCGGTGCACCGCCGGGAACGCCTGCGCCTGGCCGAGGGTGCCCGCCGCCGCCAGGCCGGCCAGGTGCTGGGCGTACTCGATGTCGGTCCACAGGGTGTCGGTGGGGTTGCCCTCCTCGACGGTGCCGGGGATCAGCTCCACGATCACCTTCCCGGCGAGCTGCCCCCGGGTCGGCCAGGCGTTCGCGCGGGCGGCGGCGTCCAGGGTGGCGTACCCGCCGCGCAGGTCGGCGGGGCGGAACACCCGGCTGCCGAGGCGGGCGGCGAGCACCGCGTCGAGCTGGACGGGCCCCTGCCCGGTACGGCTGCTGAAGCCGGTCTTCAACTCCAGTTTGAGTTGGAGCGGACCGGCGTCGGGGTGGGCGTCGAACCAGAGCCGGATGTCGTCGAGGCAGTGTTCCAGGTTCTTGTTGCGGGTGCCGGTGTAGAGCTGCGCGGGGGTGCTGGCGGCGACGCAGTTGTTGTCGTTGCCCAGTGGGTTGGAGTGGCTGACCCGCCACTGCTTGGTGATGATGTCCGGCCAGACGTCCAGTTCGATCATTCCGGGGCGGGCGTCGAGCGCCTGCGCCAGATAGGTGTACGTCCCGCGTTCGTACGCGTTGTGCGTGCCGACCACGGTGGTCGCCGAGACCCGGGTGCCGGGGTCCACGGCGGCCGAGGCGGGGGCGGCGGTGCTGAACACCGCTGTGGCCACCACGACCGACGTGAGCGCCGACAGGAGACGGGAACCGCGCATGGGGGTACCTCCTCGCGGGCCGGTGCCGATCACCGCACCCGCACAGATCAAAGACGATGAATGTGAACGGGGGAAGGCCCGGTTTCGGCGGGACGGGTGCGCCCGGGGGTGGATAGGGTCGTCGGGTGAATCGACTCGCCCAGGCCACCTCGCCGTACCTGCTCCAGCACGCCGACAATCCGGTCGACTGGTGGCCGTGGTGCGACGAGGCGTTCGCCGAGGCGAAGCGGCGGGACGTCCCGGTGCTGATCTCGGTGGGCTACGCCGCCTGCCACTGGTGCCACGTGATGGCCCACGAGTCGTTCGAGGACGAGACGGTCGGCGCGCTGGTCAACGCCGGTTTCGTGGCGATCAAGGTGGACCGGGAGGAGCG
This sequence comes from Micromonospora sp. NPDC049081, assembly GCF_040648835.1. Taxonomy (NCBI): domain Bacteria; kingdom Bacillati; phylum Actinomycetota; class Actinomycetes; order Micromonosporales; family Micromonosporaceae; genus Micromonospora; species Micromonospora sp. NPDC049081. The sequence continues at coordinate 203,115 of NZ_JBEZEK010000011.1, forward strand.
GCCCGACGTCGACGCCGTCTACATGACCGCCACCCAGGCGATGACCGGCCAGGGCGGGTGGCCGATGACGGTCTTCGCCACGCCCGACGGCACCCCGTTCTTCTGCGGCACGTACTTCCCGAAGCCCAACTTCGTCCGGCTGCTGGAGTCGGTGGGCACCGCGTGGCGGGAGCAGCGGGAGGCCGTACTGCGGCAGGGTGCGGCGGTGGTCGAGGCGATCGGCGGCGCCCAGGCCGTCGGCGGCCCCACCGCCCCGCTCACCGCCGACCTGCTCGACGCCGCTGCCACCCAACTCGCCACCGAGTACGACGAGACCAACGGCGGTTTCGGCGGCGCACCGAAGTTCCCGCCGCACATGAACCTGCTGTTCCTGCTCCGGCACCACCGGCGCACCGGGTCGACGCGCAGCCTGGAGATCGTCCGGCACACCGCCGAGGCGATGGCCCGGGGCGGCCTGTACGACCAGCTCGCCGGGGGGTTCGCCCGCTACTCGGTGGACGCCCACTGGACGGTGCCGCACTTCGAGAAGATGCTCTACGACAACGCCCTGCTGCTGCGGGTCTACACCCAGCTGTGGCGGCTCACCGGCGACCGGCTGGCCCGCCGGGTGGCCCGGGACACCGCCCGGTTCCTCGCCGACGAGCTGCACCGCCCCGGTGACGGTTTCGCCTCCGCGCTCGACGCCGACACCGACGGGGTGGAGGGCCTCACCTACGCCTGGACCCCGGCCCAGCTCGTCGAGGCGCTCGGCGAGGACGACGGCCGCTGGGCCGCCGACCTGTTCGACGTCACCGGGGCGGGCACCTTCGAGCACGGCACGAGCGTGCTGCGGCTGGCCCGGGACGTCGACGACGCCGACCCGCAGATCCGGGACCGGTGGCGCAGCGTGGTGGGCCGGCTGCTGGCCGCCCGGGACACCCGCCCCCAACCGGCCCGCGACGACAAGGTGGTGGCCGCCTGGAACGGCCTGGCGGTCACCGCGCTCGTCGAGTTCGTCCAGGTCGCCGCGCTCTACGCCGACCCCGACGACGAGGACGCCAACCTGATGGACGGGGTCGCCATCGTCGCCGACGGGGCGCTGCGCGACGCCGCCGAACACCTGGCCGGTGTGCACCTGGTCGACGGCCGGCTCCGCCGGGCCTCCCGGGACCGCACGGTCGGCGAGCCGGCCGGTGTGCTGGAGGACTACGGCTGCGTGGCCGAGGCGTTCTGCGCGGTGCACCAGCTCACCGGCGAGGGCCGCTGGCTGGAGCTGGCCGGTGGCCTGCTGGATGTGGCGCTGGCCCGGTTCGCCGCCTCCGACGGCGGTTTCTACGACACCGCCGACGACGCCGAACGGCTGGTCACCCGGCCGGCCGACCCGACCGACAACGCCACCCCGTCGGGCCGGTCGGCGATCGTGGCGGCGCTGAGCGCGTACGCGGCGTTGAGCGGGGAGACCCGCTACCGGGAGGCGGCGGAGGCGGCCCTGTCGACCGTCGCACCGATCGTCGGCCGGCACGCCCGGTTCACCGGGTACGCGGCGTCCGCCGGTGAGGCGCTGCTGTCCGGGCCGTACGAGATCGCGGTGGTCACCGACGACCCGGCCGGGGACCCGCTGGTCGCCGCCGCGCACCGGCACGCCCCACCCGGTGCGGTGGTGGTCGCCGGCCGGCCCGACCAGCCCGGGGTGCCGCTGCTCGCCGACCGGCCGCTGGTCGACGGGCGGCCCACCGCGTACGTCTGCCGGGGGTTCGTCTGCCAACGGCCGGTGACCTCGGTCGAGGACCTGGTCGCCCAGCTCACCTGACTGATCCGCCCTGCCCCGGCGGGCCGTCGGCTGCCGGACGGGCCTGCGTCGTCCGGCGGCCGTTCCCGGCCGATGATCCACCTGACCCCGGTCCGCCCGGGCTCCGGGCTGGCGGGTGGACGGCCACCGGCCAGGGACGGGTGGCCCTCGGGTCGGCCGGCGCTGCGGCCCGGATAGGCTGGTGGCGCTATGGATTCCCGTACCGGTCTGCCCGTCGTCGGCATGGTGGGTGGCGGCCAACTGGCCCGGATGACCCACCAGGCCGCCATCGCCCTCGGCCAGTCACTGCGCGTGCTGGCGCTCGCCCCCGACGACGGTGCCGCGCTCGTCGCCACCGACGTGCAGTACGGCGACCACACCGACCTCGCCGCGCTGCGTACCTTCGCCAAGGGCTGCGACGTGGTCACCTTCGACCACGAGCACGTCCCGACGGAGCACATCCGCACCCTCGCCGCCGAGGGCGTGAAGCTCTTCCCGCCCGCCGAGGCGTTGTTGCACGCCCAGGACAAGCGGGTGATGCGGGAACGGCTCGGTGCGTTGGGCGCTCCCAACCCGGCGTGGCGGCCGGTGGACGCCCCTGCGGACCTGCTCGCCTTCGGTGCGGAGCAGGGCTGGCCGGTGGTGCTCAAGGCGGCCCGGGGCGGCTACGACGGGCGCGGCGTGTGGCTGGTCGACGATGCCGGGCAGGCCGCCGGGTTGGCCGCCACCCTGCTCGCCGGGGGCACCTCGCTGATCGTCGAGGAGCGGGTGGCGCTGCGTCGGGAGCTGGCCGTGCAGGTGGCCCGCTCACCGTTCGGGCAGGTCGCCGCGTACCCGGTGGTGGAGACGGTGCAGCGGGACGGGATCTGCGTCGAGGTCCTCGCCCCCGCCCCCGACCTGGCGGAGGAGTTGGCGGTCGCCGCCCAGCAGCTCGCCATCGACCTGGCCACCGCGCTCGGTGTGGTCGGCCTGCTGGCGGTGGAGCTGTTCCAGACCGACACCGGGCTGGTCGTCAACGAGCTGGCGATGCGCCCGCACAACTCCGGGCACTGGACCATCGAGGGGGCCCAGACCTCGCAGTTCGAGCAGCACCTGCGGGCGGTGCTCGACTACCCGATGGGGGACACCGCGCTGACCGCCCCGGTGGTGGTGATGGCGAACGTGCTCGGCGGTGAGCCGGGCGGGATCTCCCTCGACGAGCGGCTGCACCACCTCTTCGCCGCCGAACCGGGTGCCCGGGTCCACCTGTACGGCAAGCAGGTCCGACCCGGCCGTAAGATCGGGCACGTCACGGTGCTCGGCAACGACCTGGATGACGTACGGGCGCGGGCCGCACGGGCCGCCCGTTGGCTGCGGGAGGGGCACGGGTGAGCACCGTCGGGCTGATCATGGGCAGCGACTCGGACTGGCCGGTGATGAGAGCCGCCGCCGACACGCTCGACGAGTTCGAGGTGCCGTACGAGGTGGCGGTGATCTCCGCGCACCGCACCCCGGTCAAGATGATCGAGTACGGCCGGGACGCCGCCGACCGGGGACTCCAGGTGATCATCGCCGGGGCGGGGGGTGCCGCCGCGCTGCCCGGCATGGTGGCCTCGGTCACCCCGCTGCCGGTGATCGGCGTACCGGTGCCGCTCAAGCACCTGGACGGAATGGACTCGCTGCTGTCCATCGTGCAGATGCCGGCCGGGATCCCGGTGGCCACCGTGTCGATCGGCAACGCCCGCAACGCCGGCCTGCTCGCGGTCCGCATCCTCGCGGCCACCGACCCGGCCCTGCGCGCCCGGATGGTCGCCTTCCAGGCCGACCTGGAGGACCTGGTCGCCGAGAAGGACGCCGCCCTCCGCGCCTCCCTGACCTGACCGACGCATCCGCCCCACCGACCCGGGGCTGCCCCGCCCGACGCTGCCGGGCGGGGCAGCCTTCGCAGTGGGGGTGGTACTGCGGCATCCAGTCGTCGCCGACACCGCAAACTCGTCCAATTGAGTCGATCAGCAAGCCACGCCACCCGGACGCCCGCGACCACCCGGCCCACTCAGCCCAGCCACCGGTCCGGACCCTGCCGTGACCCTCCGATTCATCTCATGGAGCGCAGGGCGGTCTGGAGCCGGTCCTGGGCGCGGCGGCGACGTTCGTTGCTCGCCCCGAGCACCAGCAGGACCAGGCCGACCGGGATGAGCACCAGCCACGGGCCGAGGCTGAACAGGGCGTGTACCGCCGCGATCGCGGTCACCGCCGCGCCGACGATCACCGGGGCCTGCTGCCGGCTGGTCGAGCCGAAGACGAGCACCGCCACCGCGCCGAGCAGCAGCAGCACCTGGCGCAGCATGCTGGAGTCGGTGGCCAGCACGATCGCCAGGGTCGGCACGAACGCCGCGACGAGTGCCGGGCCGTACGCCACCCAGCTGGACAGGTCGGGGCGGTGGCGCAACTCCAACATGCCGACCAGCAGGGCGAGCGCCGCGAACGGCAGCGTGTACGCCTCGGGCAGCGCCACGTCGGCGACCCGCATCAGGATCCACCAGGCGACGATCTCGCAGGCGACCACCGCCCAGAAGAGGATCCGCCGCTCCACCGGTCGCCGGCCCGGCCGGACGGCGGCCACCCCCAGCACGGCACCCCAGGCGGCGAGCAGGGCGGCGATGTGCCGGGGGGAGTCGAACGCCAGGGCCAGGGCGATGAGCGCGGCGGCGTACCCGCTCCACTCGACGGTGGCGGCCTCCCGGTGCGCCTCGGGCCGCCGTAGCCGGGGCAGCGTCGCGGCGAATACCTGCAACGCCGCGCCCACGGCGAGCACCCCGAACGCCGACCAGACGGCGGGGAAACCGGCCACCAGCCCGGCGGTGAGCACGAAGAGCTGCGCCATCAGCGAGGCGAACAGCCAGCCGAGGATGCGGGCCCGCCCGGTGGTGCCGAAGAACGCGGCGACGGCCCCGACGCCGACGGCGCCGCCCAGGGTGAACAGGGTCAGCCCCTCACTGGCCAGGCTGCCGGCCAGCCCCGCGCCACCGCCGGCGAGCCCGATGACGAAGACCAGCACCCGGGCCAACCGCAGCGACCGGGCGCGCTCCGCCAGCGGGGGTGGCGGGGTCAACGCGAGGCCCAGCATCGAGATGGTGAACACGGCGAGGGCGGCCAGGGCGTTCTGCGGCCAGGCCATGCCCAGGGCGATCGGGGTGATCAGCAGCGTCACCGCCAGGCCGGGCAGCACCACCGGCACCGCCCGGGACCGACGCCCACCGGACAGGCCGGTGGCGGCCAGCGCGGCGGTGCCGGTGAGCAGCAGCGCGGTGAGCACGTGCGTCGGGTCGACCAGTTCCGGTGGCGGGGTACGCAGCTGCGGCGGTGGGCCCTGCCAGATGTGGGCGAGCATCCGGTGCGGCTCGACCAGCGCCACGAAGAGCAGCGGTGCGAGGGAGATCAGGGCCAGCACGGTGGGCACGGCCGCTGCGGCCAGCGCCCCGGCGGCGGGGTCGACCCGCCAGCGTCGTTGCGTACCGTCGTCGGGCAGCCGGCGCAGCGCCCCGTCCAGCAGGACCGTCCAGCGGCGGGTCGGCTGGGCGGACCCGACCGGTGGCACGGTCGCCGCCCGGACCAGTTCGGCGAGCACCCCGAGCAGTGCGGCTGCGGCGGCGAACACCCCGGACGGCAGGTCGACGAAGATGGCGGCCAGCGCGCTGACGGTGGCTCCACCGGCGATCGCCGCGCTCGCGTACGGCAGGTACTGCGGCACCTGGCGGCGGACGGCGGCCACGGCGGCGAGGCCGAAGCTGGACGCGGCCAACGCGGCGGTCAGCACCACCTGCGACCCGTGGCCGAACTCGGCGGCGAGGGCGGCCACCGCACCGGGGAGCGTGAGCAGCGCGGCGGCGGTCGCCAGGCCACCGATCTGCACCAGGTGGGGCGGCATCCCCTCGGTCTCGACGTCGTCCACCAGGGAGGGGGCGACGGACCGGGCCACCGCCGCCACGGCCAGACCGATCAACGCGATGCCGCCCAGGGCGAGCGCGGTGGTCCACGGGCGCACCAGCCCGGCTCCGGCGGCGTGCAACGCGACCACCCCGGCGACGGTGGCCCGGGACAGCCCGGCGCGCGGGTCGGCGGACGCCACGGCGGCCATGGCGAAGACGGTGGCGACGGTCAACCCCACCAGGACCGGTGACCACCAGGGCAGGTCGAAGGCGGCCGGGACGCCGATGGTGGCGAGCACCGCGCCGATGCCCGCCACGTCGTACTTCCAGGGGGTGGGGAGCAGGATCGCGGCGGCCAGCGCGAGCAGCGCCAGCGCGACCGGTGCCTGCCAGGCCGAGCCGCCGGTGGGTGCGGCCGGCCAGGCGGTGAGGTCGCCGGCCCAGATGGGGCCGGGGGTGGCCAGCACGCCCACCCCGCCGCGCAGCGTGGACCAGCCGGCCAGTACCCCGATCAGGGCGGCGCCGACGGCGATGCCGAGCACCGGGCCGCGCCGCCACTCCTCGGGCATCGCCCGGGCGGCGACGGCGACCACCAGCACCAGTACGGCGGCGACCGCGAGCTGCCCGCCGGGGGAGATCACCGCGGTGATCCGGGCCAGGGTGGCGATCAGTGCGGCGGTGACGGCGGCGGCGGCCAGGTCCGCGCCGTCCAGCGCCAGGTCGGAACGCCGACCCGCGTCGATCCGGCCGGCGAACAGCAGCAGCAGGGTGGCGATCAGCACCAGCCCACCGAGCCAGGCGTCGGCGGCGGTGCGCCCCGGGGCGAAGAAGGCGGCCCCGACCACCGCCAACGCGCCCAGCCCCGTGCCGACGGCGTGCGGCAGGCTCAGGTGCCGCTGCGACACCTGCATCATCGCCGCGTAGCCGAGGGTGACGCAGACGGCCAGGAAGCCCGCCGCGAGGATCGGCACCGTCAGTTCCCGCAGCACCGCCGGGGTGAGCGCCGGCCCGGACGGCTCGGTGGCCGCCACGAACGCGGTGACCGCGCCGGGCAGCGCGAACGCCGCCCCACCGGCCGCCCAGCCGGACAGGACGTCGGCGGCGGCCGGGGCGATGCGTACCCGGGGCGCGAGCGCCACCAGCACGCCCGCCAGCATCAGCACGGCCAGTGCGGCGGCGGCCACCGACGGCCGGCTCAGGGCGGCACCGGCCCCGACGAACCCGACGACGGTGGCGGTGCCGGCGTGCACCACGGCCGCCCGGGTCGTGCCGGCGGAGATCCCGGCGACGCCGATCGCGACCGCCGCCAGCACCATCGGCCAGGGGGCCGCCACCCAACCCAGACCCAGTGAGGCGGGTACGGCCAGCGCGGTCAGGCCCGCGCCGACCACCGCGAACTCGCGGCGGATCTCCGGCGGCAGGGCCAGCACCGCCGCGACGGTGAGCAGCAGGGCGCTGGCGGCGAGCTGCCCGGCGGACGGCCCGGCCGTCGCGGCCACCTCGCCAGGGAACGCGGACAGGTCGGCCCGCCAGGCCGGCAGCGCCGCCTGGACCGGGGCCAGCCCGGCCCGCAGCGCACCGCCGGCCACGACCAGGCCGCTGACGGTCAGCGCCGCGGCGGAGGCGAGCTGCGGCCCCCGTCGGGCTGCTTCCGGTACGGCCCGCACGGCCAGCCCGGTCAACGTGATGACGGCGGCGATCAGCAGCAACGCCCGGTCCGGGAAGGCCACCGAGGCGATCCGCCCGAGCGCGCCGATCACGGCCAGGGTGAGGATGCCGGCTCCCACGTCCGGCAGCGGCGGGCGGCGCAGCAGCAGGGTGCCGGCCAGGGCCACCGCCGCGGCCAGCAGCAGCGCCGCACCCGCCCCGGTGGCTGCCGGTACGGTCTGCACCCGCAGCAGGGCGGTGACCGCGTACGCCAGGGCGAGCGCCACCGCCACCCCGTGCAGCAGCCAGGTCGCCTCGGGTAGCCCTGGTACCGGTCGGGCGGGCCCGGTCGGGGTGGCCGCCGAGCCGTCGAGGATCTCGCCCGTCTCCTCGGGTGCGCCCTCCGGCCGGCCGTCCGGGGTGACCCGCTGCCGGGGCGGGGCGGTGGTGCCGGCGGTCGCGGGTTCCGGTGGGGCCGGTCGTTCCCGCATGATGCCGGAGCGCACCAGCCCGAGGTCGAGCACGGCCACCACGGTGAACACCACCGCCCAGCCGGTCGGGCCGCTGATCCACCCGTACGCCAGCAGCGGCACCACGGGTTGGGCGGCCAGCACCGCCGCGAACCGGGGGGCCCGCAGGCCGGTGCCGACGGCGTAGGCGAGGGCGACCCCGGTGGTCAGCGCGAAGATCATCCCGGAGAAGACCGCGCCGGACGCGCCGATCCGGTCCACCGCCCACAGCGCGTACCCGGCCAGCGGCACCAGCAGCAGGCCGACCGTGGAGATCGTCTCGGCGGTGGAGGTCAGACCCCGTTTGGCCAGCACCGGCGGGGCGAGCAGCAGCAGGACGGTGGCGACCAGCAGGATGCCGAGTCGGGCCAGGGCGTCCATCGAGCTGGTCGCGACGGCGGCGAAGACCACCGCGGCCACCGCCAGCACCAGTGCGCCCAGCCCGAGGGGGATGTTCTGCACCTCCCGGGAGGAGGCCTCGGCCGGGTGTTCCGGGTTGTCCGCGCCCAGCCAGGTGGCGGTCCGGTACGGCGGTGGGAGCGGGGGTTCGTCCGGACCGGCCGGGGTGCCCTGCCGGGGCACCCGGGGTGGTGCTCCGGTGGCGGCGGTCGGCGGTCGACGGCCCGGCTTGCGGCGCAGCACCCGGCGCGGGCGGGTGGCCTGCTTGACGCGTTCGTCACCGGCGTGGGCGAGGATGTCCCGCTGGAAGAGGGCGGCCTGCATCTTCGCGGCGATCTGTCGTTGTTCGCGGGCGATCTCGGCGTCGCGTGCCTTCATCTCCGCGATGGAGCGTTCGATGTCGGCCAGGTGTTCGCGCCACTGCGGTTGCTCGGCCCCGCAGTTGGGGCAGCGGGCCGCCGCCTTCATCTGCCGCCCGCACGAGGAGCACTGGAAGTTCTCCACGACATCCCTCCACCCGGCCGGCCGCACTGTGGACGCCGTCCCCACGCAGCATGCCCTGAGCGGGCGTGGATTTCGACACCTGCCGCTCCGTTAGGGGCACAAAAAACGCGTCGGTGCGGGAGTGTCACCTCCCGCACCGACGCGTTCCGGCGTCGTCAGGGGCGGCCCATGCCCCGGTATTCCCAGCCCGCCTGGGTCCACAGTGCCGCGTCGAGGCAGTTGCGGCCGTCCACGACCTTGCGCCCGGCGGCCAGTTCGCCGAGGGCCACCGGGTCGGCGTTGCGGAAGTCGGCCCACTCGGTGAGTACGCAGACCAGGTCGGCCCCGGAGACCGCGTCGTTCACGCTGTCCTCGAAGACCAGTTCCGGGGCGACCCGGCGGGCGTTCTCGGTGCCCTGCGGGTCGTACACGTGCACGTCGGCGCCGGCCTTGGCGAGCAGCGCGGCGACGGCGAGGGCCGGGGCGTCGCGGACGTCGTCGGTGTTGGGTTTGAAGGTCGCGCCGAGCACGGCGATGCGGGTGCCGGAGAAGTCCGGGCCGGCCGGGCCGGAGCGGCGGCCGAGCAGGTCGGCGGCGAGCTGGAGGACCCGGGTGCGGCGGCGCAGGTTGATCAGGTCGACCTCGTGCAGGAACCGCAGCGCCTCGCCGGCACCCAGCTCCTGGGCACGGGCCTGGAAGGCGCGGATGTCCTTGGGCAGGCAGGCGCCGCCGAAGCCGAGGCCGGCCTGGAGGAACCGGTTGCCGATCCGGGGGTCGTAGCCGATGGCGCGGGCGAGCTGGGTGACGTCGCCGCCGCTGGCCTCGCAGACCTCGGCCATCGCGTTGATGAAGGAGATCTTGGTGGCCAGGAAGGCGTTCGCGGCGACCTTGACCAGTTCGGCGGTGGCGAAGTCGGTGACCACCAGCGGGACCTCCCGGTCCTCGGTGGCGGCCAGGTCGAAGACGCCCTTGTGGGCGGCGTAGAGCATGGCGTTGGCCCACTCGCTCTTGACCCCGACCACGATCCGGTTGGGGCGCAGCACGTCGTCGACGGCGAAGCCCTCCTGGAGGAACTCGGGGCTCCAGGCCACCTCGACGCCCAGGTCGGTCGGGGTGTGCTTGCCGACGAGCTGCTCCACCCACTCGGCGGTGCCGACCGGGACGGTGGACTTGCCGACGATCAGCGCCTTGCGGGTGAGCTGCTGGGCCAGGGCGGTCACCGACGCCTCGACGTACGACAGGTCGGCGCCCATGCCGTCGGCGCGCTGCGGGGTGCCGACGCAGATGAAGTGCACGTCGCCGAAGTCGGCGGTCTCGGCGATGTCGGTCGAGAACCGCAGCCGGCCGGCGGCCAGGTTACGCCGCAGCAGCTCGTCGAGGCCCGGTTCGTGGATCGGCACCTCGCCCGCGTTCAGCTTGGCGATCTTGTCGGCGTCGACGTCGAAGCCGAGCACCTCGTAGCCCAGTTCGGCATAGCAGATGGCGTACGTCGCGCCGAGGTAGCCGGTGCCCAGGAAGGTCACCCGGGGGCGGGGCGCACCCGAGGGGGGCGTCACCGGGGAGATGGTCGGCGCCGGCTGGATGTTCGGGTACGGGATCGTCACGCCTGTCTTCTCCGCTCGCGCTGGCGGCGCTTCACTGCGTCGCAATCGGCTGCGGCGCCTGGCCGGGCACCGATGGAAAAACCTGTCGTTCGGTCAGCGTAGTTGTGCGCTCTCGGGGGCCGTGCGGCGTGATCCTACCTGTCGGTAACATGACGGGGGTCGCGATGGCTATTCTTCAACCGCGGCAGTCGGCGGCCTGAGGGACGTCACAGACTGCGCATGATAGCCGTGAAATGGGAGGGTCGACATGGCCGCAGAGCAGACGTTCGACGTCTACCGGTTGCCCGAGGAGCACGACGCGGTCCGCGAGGCGGTCCGCGACGTCTGCGCCGCCAAGGTGGCCCCGCACGCGGCCGAGGCCGACGAGACCGGTGAGTTCCCCCAGTCGTCGTACGACGCGCTGCGGGCCGCCGACTTCCACGCCCCGCACATCCCCGTGGAGTACGGCGGTGCCGGCGCGGACGCCCTGGCCACCGCGATCGTCATCGAGGAGGTCGCGCGGGTCTGCGCGTCGTCGTCGTTGATCCCGGCGGTGAACAAGCTCGGCTCGATGCCGTTGATCCTGGCCGGGTCCGAGGAGTTGAAGCAGCGTTACCTGACCCGGGTGGCCGCTGGTGAGGGGATGTTCTCGTACTGTCTGTCGGAGCCGGAGGCGGGCAGTGACGCGGCGTCGATGACGACACGGGCGGTGCGTGATGGTGATCACTGGGTGCTCAACGGGGTGAAGCGGTGGATCACCAACGCCGGCGTCTCCGAGTTCTACACGGTGTTCGCGGTGACCGATCCGGCGGCGCGGTCGCGGGGGATCTCCGCGTTCGTGGTGGAGAAGTCCGACCCGGGGGTCAGTTTCGGTGCTCCGGAGAAGAAGCTCGGCATCAAGGGCTCCCCGACCCGGGAGGTCTACCTGGACAACGTGCGCATCCCGGCGGACCGGATCATCGGTGAGCCGGGGACCGGGTTCGGTACCGCGATGCGGACCCTGGACCACACCCGGGTGACGATCGCCGCGCAGGCGGTCGGGATCGCCCAGGGGGCCCTGGACTACGCCAAGGGCTACGTGCGGGAGCGCAAGCAGTTCGGTAAGGCGGTCGCGGAGTTCCAGGGGGTGCAGTTCATGCTCGCCGACATGGGCATGAAGCTGGAGGCAGCCCGCCAGTTGACCTACGCGGCGGCCGGGAAGTCCGAGCGTGGCGACGCCGACCTGACCTATTTCGGGGCGGCGGCGAAGTGTTTCGCCTCGGACGCGGCGATGGAGATCACCACCGACGCGGTGCAGTTGCTGGGCGGCTACGGCTACACCCGCGACTACCCGGTCGAGCGGATGATGCGCGACGCCAAGATCACCCAGATCTACGAGGGCACCAACCAGGTGCAGCGGATCGTGATGGCGAGGCAGCTCCTCAAGGACTGACGAGGGACTGTTTCGGACGCCCACTTCGCACCCGACTGGCAGCGTGCGAAGTGGGCGTCAAGCTCCGGGAGTAGCCGTCGACCTCGGTCTGCGGCTTCCGGCGGGTCAGCGGCGCGGCGGCAGCCGCCGCGCGTCCGGGAGCGCGCGTCCGGACGCGCCGTCGGCGCGGTGTGTCTGATTCATTCGTAGTGGTAGCGGCACTGCGCAATCTGCACCGTGTCTTCCACGATCCGATACACCAGGCGGTGTTCCTGGTCGATGCGCCTCGACCAGAACCCCGACCAGTTGCCCCGGAGCTGCTCCGGCTTGCCGATTCCCTGGTGGCCGTTGCGTCGAATGTCCTCGATCACTCGTCTACGAGTTGCCCGTCGATCCCTGGTCACCGCCCGAGGGGGCCGAGCCGTCCTGACAACGGATCGGCCGTGAAGAAGCCGTACCGGATGATCGGGTGGGCCGGTCGTGCCGGCCCACCCGCCAACGGTCAACGATTGTCGGGGCTGTTTTCCGGCTTGGCCCCGTAGCGTGGCGGGGCGGACCACGGCGACTCCGTCCCGGCCCGCCGGGGCAGCGGCTCGGTGGGGGTGTCCAGATCGGGGTAGCCGAGGGTGAGCGGCGCGGTGTCCGGCTCGCTGCGGGCGGGCGGACCGGCCGGCGGCCAGTCGCTCGTGGCATAGCTGGGCGGTGGCGGGTCGTCGTAGTCGGCCGGGGCCGATTCCGTCCCGGTCGCCGGCTGCGGCCAGCGCCGCCACCGCTGGACGCTGAACACGGCCATCAGCAGCAACACGCCGATCAGGAACAGGGTGCCGTTCTGCACCGGCTGGTGCAGCGGCAGCGGGTCGCCGAGCACCTTCCAGCCGCTCGGGATCCAGTCGAGCACGGTGAACGGGGCGATGAACATCCCGACGTACGGGGTGACCAGCAGCAGCCCGGCGACGAGCGGGCCGAGCGGCGAGGTGCGCAGCGTGCCGACCAGGCCGAGCAGGATGCCGGCGACGCCGAGGTAGACGGTCGGCTCGATCAGGTTGGCCGTGTTGTACGTGCCGATCTCCACCCAGCGGTCCACGGTCCGGCCCGACCCGTCCTGCCCGAGGGTGATCAGCACCCACGTGACGGGTGCCACCACCAGCCCGGCGAGGAAGCTCCAGAGATGTCGCATTGGCGCACCGTACCGTTTCTGCCATGACCGAGCACCCCACCACCCCTCCCGGCAAGCCGACGTCGTACTCCCGGGTCACGCTGAGTCGCATCATGACCGCTGTCGATGTCAACCTGTACGGAACCGTGCACGGTGGGGTGTTGATGAAGTTCGTCGACGACGTGGCCGGGGCGGCGGCGGCCCGGCACAGCGGCGGCACGGCGGTGACCGCCTCCATCGACGAGATCATCTTTTCCGAGCCCGTCCGGGTGGGTGACCTGGTGCACGCCCACGCCCAGGTCAACTGGACCGGCAACACCTCGATGGAGGTGGGGGTGAAGGTGGTCGCCGAGCGCTGGGACTCGGCCGAGGACGAACCCGTCCGGGTGGCCACCGCCTACCTGGTCTTCGTCGGGGTGGACGTGGCCGGCGCACCCCGCCCGGTCCGCCCCGTACTCCCGGAGACCCCCGACGATCACCGCCGCTACAAGGAGGCCGAGATCCGCCGCGCCCACCGCCTGGCCAAACGCCGCGCCATCCAAGCCCACCGCGCCTCCTAACCCCCTCCCTCCCACCCCTCCCCCCAGCTCCCCCTTCCCACCCCTCCTCCCCCCCAGCACCCCCTCCCGCCCCGGTGATCAAGAGATTTACGTCAGCTCCGCGCCCAGTCCTGCCCCAAACCTCTTGATCACCACCCCAGCCCCTCGGCTGCACCCGGCATTGGGCGTCCCAGCCCGGTGATCAAGAGGTTTGCGTCAGGTATCGGCTCAATGTTGACGCAAACCTCTTGATCACCGGCTCCAGCCCATCGCTGCGGCCGGGGTGGAATGTGCCGGTGCGGTGATCAAGAGGTATGCGTCAGGTTCGGGCTGGAATTTGACCCGAACCTCTTGATCAACGGGGTCTGGTCGAATGGGATCAGCCGGATCGGCGGGTTGAGGCGGGCTCGGCGGGTTGAGGCGGGCTCGGCGGTGGGGTGGGGTGAGCGGGGGTGGGGACGGATTGTGTGCGCGGGGCACGTTTCCGTGGTAGGCCCCGGTGTGGATGATGGCGCTGCGAGGTAGGCAAGATGGCGGTATGGCCGGGCACAGTGCCGTGTGGGCCTCAGGGAGGGTGGAGCGGTGGGTGACGTGCTGTGGACGCCGCCGGCGGACGTACGCGAGCGGTCCCGGATCGGTGGCTACCTGCGGTGGCTGCGGGAGCACCGGGGGTTGGACTTCGCCGACTACGACGCGCTGTGGCAGTGGTCGGTCACCGACCTGGACGCCTTCTGGCGCTCGATCTGGGACCACTTCGAGGTGGTGGCGCACACCCCGCCGACGGCGACCCTGACCGATGCGGCGATGCCCGGTGCCCGGTGGTTCCCCGGCGCGACGCTCAACTACGCCGAGAACGTGCTGCGGCTGCCCGGTCGCGCCGATGACGACCCGGTGGTGGTCGCCCACTCCCAGACCCGCCCGCCGGTCACCCTGACCGCCGCCGAACTGCGCGAGCAGGTCCGTCGGGTGGCGGCCGGGCTGCGCCGCCTCGGCGTCGTCGCCGGGGACCGGGTGGCCGCGTACGCACCGAACATCCCCGAGACGTACGTGCTGCTGCTGGCCACCAGCAGCCTCGGGGCGATCTTCTCGTCCTGTGCCCCGGAGTTCGGCACCCGAAGTGTCGTCGACCGTTGGCAGCAGATCGCCCCGAAGGTCCTGGTGGCCGTGGACGGCTACCGGTACGGCGACAAGCCGGTCGACCGGCGCGCCGAGGTGGCCGCGATCCGGGCCGCCCTGCCATCGCTGACCCACACCGTCCACATCCCCTACCTGCACCCGACCGGCCCCGACGGCTCCGCCCCGGCCGGTTCTGACCGCGCTGCCCCTCCGGCCGGTTCCGACGGCGCTGCCCCTCCGGCCGGTTCTGACCGCGCTGCCCCTCCGGCCGGTTCCGACGGCGCTGCCCCGGCATCCGCGCTGCCCGGTGGTCCCGCCGGCGGTGCGGAGGCCGCGCCGGGCGGCGTACCACAGAGCAGCCTGAGCTGGGCCGACCTGGCGGCGGAGACCGACGGGGCGTTGACCTTCACCCCGGTCCCGTTCGACCACCCGCTCTACGTGCTCTACTCCTCGGGCACCACCGGCCTGCCGAAGCCGATCGTGCACGGGCACGGCGGCATCCTGCTCGAACATCTCAAGATGCTCGCCCTGCACCACGATCTCGGCCCGGCCGACCGGTTCTTCTGGTTCACCACCACCGGCTGGATGATGTGGAACTTCCTGGTCTCCGGGCCGGCCGTCGGGGCGACGATCGTGCTGTTCGACGGTAACCCCGGCCACCCCGACCTCGGCGCGCTGTGGCGGCTGGCCGACGAGACCGGTACCACCTATTTCGGCACGTCCGCGCCGTTCCTGCTGGCCTGCCGCAAGGCCGGCCTGGTCCCGAAGGACGTCGCCGACCTGTCCGCGCTGCGCGGGGTCGGCTCCACCGGAGCGCCGCTGCCCGCCGAGGGCTTCACCTGGGTGTACGACACGGTCGGCACCAACCTCCAGCTCCAGTCGCTGTCCGGGGGGACGGACGTCTGCACCGGCTTCGTCGGCGGGGTGCCGCTACTACCGGTGTACGCCGGGGAGATCACCTGCCGGGCACTCGGCGCGAAGGTGGAGGCCCGCTCGGCCGACGGCACCCCCGTCCTCGGCGAACTGGGCGAACTGGTGATCACCGCGCCCATGCCGAGCATGCCGGTGGGCTTCTGGAACGACCCGGACGGTCGCCGCTACACGGAGGCGTACTTCGACGTCTATCCCGGGGTGTGGCGGCACGGCGACTGGATCACCATCAACGAGCGGGGCGGCTGCGTGATCACCGGCCGGTCCGACGCCACCCTCAACCGGGGCGGCGTACGGCTCGGCACGGCCGAGTTCTACTCGGTGGTGGAGGGCCTCGACGAGGTGGTCGACTCGGTCGTGGTGCACCTGGAGGACGACGAGGGTGGGGCGGGGGAGCTGTTGCTGTTCGTGGTGCTCGCCGAGGGCCTCGAACTCGACGACGCGTTGCGCCGCAAGATCGCCCGCGAGCTGCGTACCGCCCTGTCGCCCCGGCACATCCCCGACGAGATTCACCAGGTCAGGGCGGTCCCGCGCACGCTGTCGTCCAAGAAACTGGAAGTCCCGGTCAAGAAGATCCTCACCGGCACTCCGGTCGACTCGGCAGCCGCCCAGGGTGCCCTGGCCAACCCGGAGTCCCTCACCGCCTTCGCCGCCTTCGCCCAAACCCGCCCCACCCCCTAACCCACTCCACCCCTGCCCCGGCTCCGCCCCACCCGTCTCCTGCCTGCCCGCCCGCCCGCTCTACCCGTGGGTCCTGCCCGCCCCGCCCCACCCCTGCCTCCGGCTCCGCCCTGCCCGTGTCCTGCCCGCCCCGCCTCGCCCCGGTGATCAAGAGGTTTACGTCAATCCGCCCCGGCGGGGTCAAGGGGTGAGTGCAATCGTTAGGGGACGATGAGTTGTGCGAGGCGTTGGGCTGGTGTGTTCCAGTCGAGTGTTTCGCGGGGTCGGG